>CALEDV010000035.1 GCA_937949555.1 uncultured bacterium
AATAGAGAGAATAGATATCAAGATAGACAATGGCCTAAAGGAAAACAGGGCGCTTACTATCAGGATGTTTACCTTTGCCATGACCTTTGCAGCCATCTCTATGGTAGGGCTCTTTGGTAAGTTACTCAGGTTGTTTTGATACAAGGCATGGGGCGCAGTGCCCATTCAAGGGTCAAAGTCAAATAGGTCAGTTCCTCTTTACTATCGACAAAATATTTTGAGAGAATCTTTCCTGCTGGTCAATTAATCCGTAACTCCGCCGGATTTACATAATATGTACATTCAATTTATCTAAAATTTTTTGTGTCTTACTGCTTATCTCAGATGTATGCCATGAATCATTGATCTTCACCTTCTTGATCTCTGTTAGATGCATAAGCAGGTCCTGTGGAGAGAATTTGGATAGAAGTTGCTTTTCGGATAACAATTTATAAATACGATAATACCACTGCAATGCAATAAAAGTGATAAACACCCATCCTCGTCTCAAAGGAATAATATATTGCAACCCTTCCCTTTGCAGTTCAGTAACGTTGCCCTCTGAGTAAAACCCTTTATCAGCAATAACCACTGCGTCTTTGATACCACTGTCCTGTAGAGTAAGTTTAAATGCCTTGACCTCCCTTACATTGCCAGGAACAATGCTGTAATAGACAGGAATCTTCACTGTGGCTGAATAAATGAAAAGCATATTGACTTGAGAAGTAAACTCATGCTGATTATTATATCCTATCTTGGCAATCTCCATACCCTGCGAATAAGAAAGCAGATGAGTTGCATCAATTAGCATATAATTGTTCCCCCTCCCAACAATAGGTGTCTTTAAAAATGCCGCTATCTTCTCACGCCAGTTCCCAAGGGCTCTCAATAATAAACTGATCTCCTTATCAGTCATAGATACATCAGGATGGAGTTCAGAGAGATAGCTATGAGGGAAATAGAAGTCTATGTTTTTCATAGCAGACTGATACAATAACCGCATACACGAAACAACAAGAATCTTCCTCCACAATGAAGGAAATGCCTCCTGCATAGAAACGGTTACATCAGACATTAATTGCCAGAGGAAATGGCTTGCACCATATTCCTTGACAACAACTGATTGTATCGGTCTTTGTGACAAGGTATATTTAGGGGATTGAATAAATCCCTCTGGGGTGATCTTTCCCAATAATCTTCCAGTAATCTTTTGAGCCCTTTTTTTAGGATTCCCTCTACTGCTGACTTCGTAAAGATAATAAGTGTCACCGATGAGCCTGAGTTCAGTGCCCTTGTTTTAATGCCCATTCAGGATGTTGCATATTAGTATTCCGTGTATATGAGATGTTTAAGTAAGCAGGGATGTCAATCCCTGCTTACTTTTACTTACGTATTTGAGGCGGAGTTACGGGTTAACTCTACTGCCTAAACTAAAAATGGTTAATGCAATCAAGCCATCTCATTTATATGCCCTAAGCTACAGCATAGGGGCAATGCTTAATAGTTAATAATAATCTGAGGTCTTTCACTAAGGCACCGTTAACCCTTTGCTTTCACCGATCCCTTTATTTTGCCTCATAAACCACATTGCCTCCTACAATGGTCTTTAGCACCTGCACCTCCTTGAGTTTCTTGGGGTCTATGGTAAGGACATCCTCAGAGAGGACTACCATATCAGCATATTTGCCTTGCTCGATAGAACCAATCACACTGTCTTTGCCAAGAGACCTCGCTGGCCAGATAGTCCACATCTTGAGCGCTTCTGTTGCAGTAACTGCCTCCTTAGGAAGGAATACTCCATTGTCTGAATCCCTTGTAACTGATGCATATATGCCAAGAAAGGGGTTCAGGTTTTCAAGGTAGACACCTGTTACATCTGTCCCAGCAGCAGGCTCAAGTCCAGCATCGATCATAGTCCTAAAGAGAAACCCTGTCTCTGTCCTTGGTGCGCCCATGTTTTCATAGTTTGCCTTGACTAATTCAAGCATCCATGTGGGTTGCACAGATATGCACAGGCCATGCCTCTTCATATCCTTCGCCCTCTGAAGCTGACTTGGCATCATCTGAAATACACCATAGTGCTCAAGGCGAATGAGATTTTTCCTCTGTCCTGATTTGATTAACTCATCAAGGGCATTCAGTCCTATGTCCATTGCAGCGTCACCTGCTACATGGAGCATTGGCATTACCCCTGCCCTGCCTCCTATCATAGCAAACCTGTTTGACTCTGACTGTGTGGTAACAAGACTGCCTCTATTGCCAGGAGGGTCTGTGGGGAAACTGCCAATGTAAGGCTCATACATCCATCCTGTCCTTGCGTCATTTTCGCCATCAACCCACACCTTGATCCCAACAAACTCATACCACTGAGGGTCTGCCTCCTTTGGCATGGCAAAGGCGCTCACATCCTCAGGCATCTCAGCGCCATTTGAAGATGTCCAGACAGAGACATTATATCTAATGGTTGGTTTGACCCTTTTAGACACTGCCTGAAGCACTGGCAGTGAGGCGCTGGGGGTGATGGCCATCAAAGAGGTAAAGCCATGTTGATTCCATGTCTCTTGTATGATCTTTGTATAGTATCTCTGTAGATCTGCCAATTTAGGCGTTGATGGTATATCTGACATGGCGTCTGTCAAGACACCTGTGGGGTCGCCGTTTTCATCAAGCTGTACAGCGCCTCCGTGGGGGAGCTTTGTCATACCCCGTGTAATACCAAGTGCGCTAATTGCCACTGAATTTACTACAGCCATGTGGGCCCCATTGGCAAAGGCTATTGGATTGTCAGGCGCTGCTGTATCAAGCTCAGCCTTTGTGGGCAGTCGCTTTTCTATATACTTGTTTTGGCTTGCAGACACACCTACAGCAAAGACCCATTCCCCTTTTGGCACAGCCCTGTTCTTTATCCACAACTGTATGTTCTTTAGGGCTTGAACAACTGATGGGGTGCCAGGATACCTACAATCAACCCAACTGTCTATCATCATAGCGGTCTCCATAGGATGGGTATGGGCATCAACAAATCCAGGGACAACGGTCTTGCCCTGCAGGTCTATTACCTTTGTGGAGGGCCCAGCCAAAGTATTTACATCTGAGTTTGTCCCTACTCTCAATATCCTGCCGTCCTTTACTGCCACAGCCTGAGCTATAGACTCTAAGGGGTCAATAGTTATAATCTTGCCGTTTCTATATATCACATCTGCAGATGCGCTGCTCGATGAACTGCCGCAAGATTGCAGCAGTCCCGTTGTCCCTGCTGCAGCACTTATAACCGCCATAGTCTTCATAAAGTCCCTTCTCGTGATACCTTTTGGCAAAAGGGCTGACAACGCTTTTTCCTTTTTCATGTTACTTCTCCCTCCTTAATATTGATTTATTGAATTTATATTGACACTTCTAACAGGAAGCATCATCTTAATACCAACTTAAATGCCTATACCCTTCCAATGCAGATAGTAGTTTGATAGTGAAGAGGCTATTGTCGCCTTGCACATTTCACTATCCTGTCCATGCCTGTCTGAATAAAAAGGCTCCATAAACAGGTAATCTACCCCTGAGAAACAGACATCGTTACATTACCCTGTCTTGTCATACCCCTTTAGGTTGCTCCTTTTAATCCCTCCGTCAATTTGAGCTGATAGGCTGCCAAAGCCCTTGAAATCAAGGGACTTGATACTTTCAGACTTCTGACTCAGTAAACACAAAGCCTTCTTCCATACAGGCCCTCTCAAAGGACTCTGAGACGTAAGCCCTAAAGTCATCCTCTGTCAGTAGCCTACCGAGAAACCTCTCTATCGCATCCTGTGACATGTATAATAAGGAGACAACTTATATGCCAAGTTTTATTACTAAATAAATCAATGAGTTAAATAGATAGAGGAATAAAAAAATGCCCCCTTATGCCACAGCGTGTCCCATAATGGGGCATTCTCAAGAAAATCGGTTGCTGTAACTGAACCCTAAATCGCCGATACCTGTAAAGGTACATGCCGATTAGGTCAGCAGATTTAGTCTTAGCATACAGCCTCAAAATCCCTTTCACTTAGAGAGAAGAATCAGAATATACGGGCAGTTGTAGAGGCAAACCCTGTGATTGCCCAATCCATGGTATTAAGCACTACCAAATGTTCATGTCATTCCTGCGAAAGCAGGAATCCATATCCTTTTGGAAGGCAAGTTAGAGCAGGATGTCACTTGAAGATGGTTGCCCTTTGAATGAGTTTTATGAGAAACTTCTATGTCTCTTGCCCTCAGGGGGTCTTGTCTGTTTGACACCCTATCGGCAGTGGGCTGTAGAGAAGCGATTCTCTTTGCCTACAAAGTATCACCTTTTAGAATTGGTTGTGTTGTAAACACTATTTTCTCAATAATGAAAGGAGACCTATAAATGAAGGACGCTGGCAGAAAGAGGATACTGGTTACTGGTGGGGCAGGTTTTTTAGGCTCACACCTCTGTGAGAGGTTGCTCAATGATGGTCATGAGGTCCTATGCGTCGATAACTTTTACACAGGCGACAAAGCCAACATCAAGCACCTTTTGGGTAATCCATACTTTGAACTCCTCAGGCATGATATATGTTTTCCCCTATATCTGGAGGTTGATGAGATATACAACCTTGCCTGTCCTGCCTCTCCAATACACTATCAACACGACCCCGTGCAGACCACAAAGACCTCTGTGCATGGGAGCATTAACATGCTCGGGCTTGCAAAGAGGCTCAGGATAAAGATCTTTCAGGCATCCACGAGCGAGGTCTACGGCGACCCCACAGTGCATCCCCAAACAGAGACATACTGGGGCAATGTAAACCCCATTGGCCCAAGGGCCTGTTACGATGAGGGCAAGAGGTGTGCAGAGACCCTCTTTTTTGACTATCACAGGCAGCATCGTCTGAGGGTCAAGGTTGCCCGTATCTTTAACACCTATGGCCCCAGGATGCATCCCAATGATGGTAGGGTTGTAAGTAACTTTATCATGCAGGCCCTGAGGGGACAAGACATCACCATCTATGGTGATGGTTCGCAGACAAGGAGTTTCTGCTATGTAGATGATATGATAGAGGGCTTTGTGAGACTCATGAATAGTCCTGATGACCTTACAGGTCCTGTAAATCTGGGGAACCCCAATGAATTCTCCATACTGGAGCTCGCCCATTTGTGTATAGAGCTAACAGGTTCTTCATCAAAGATAGACTTCCTGCCCTTGCCTGCCGATGACCCGAGACAGAGGAGACCTGATATAGCCCTTGCAGAATCTAAATTAAACTGGCAACCCACCGTAGCCTTAAGGGATGGATTGCAGAGGACTATAGAATACTTCAAGAGGTTTGTAGGTTAATGAAGGCCGCTGTGCTCTACAGCTTTGACAAGATAGTGATCGAGGATATCCCTGTGCCCGAGATGCAGCCTTACAGCGCCTTGGTTAAGACAAAGGCTTGTGGCATATGCTCTGGCGATGTGATGCCCTGGTACATCGAAAAGAAGGCACCCCTTGTGCTTGGACACGAACCCTGCGGCGTTATAGTTGAACTCAGCCCAGAGCTAAAGACCTCGGAGCCCTTGCTGAATCTAGGTGACCGTGTTTTTGTCCATCACCATGCCCCTTGCATGGTTTGCCACCACTGCCTGAGGGGTGATTTTGTGCAATGTCCCACATGGAGAGACAGCAGGATCATCCCTGGTGGCATTGCTGAATACATATTGATCCCCGAGATAAATCTGAGAAATGACACCTTGATACTCTCTGACTCTATGAGTTATGAGGATGGGGCAATGATAGAGCCCATTGCCTGTGTTGTCAAGTCTCTAAAGAGGGCAAGGATCAAGAGGGGCGATAAGGTCTTTGTAATAGGCCTTGGAGTCATGGGCCTGCTTCATGTGATACTCGCAAGGGAATTTGGGGCAGGTTATGTTATAGGCGCTGACAGGGTGCCCTTCAGGCTACAGAAGGCATTAGAGTTTGGGGCTGACCATGTTATCGATGTCTCAGAGGGTGATATATCCCAGGCAGTGAGAGACCTTACAAAGGGTAAAATGGCTGAGGTTGTCATTGTATGTCCAAACAGCCTTGAGGCTATCGAGGCAGGCATATCAACAGTGGCGCCGGGGGGGACTGTGTTGTTGTTCACCCCTGCTAAACCTGAAGACAGCTTGACCCTAAATCCAAATATGCTTTATTTTAAGGACATCTCTATTGTGACCAGTTACTCTTGCGGACCCGATGATACAAGGAGTGCCTTTGACCTCATTTATAGGGGTATAGTAATACCTTCTTCGCTGATAACCCACAGGTTTAGCATTGACCAGACTGCCACAGCCTTTGCCCTCACGGCAGAGGCAAGGGACTCCCTGAAGGTTATGATAAGTATCTAATGATTGAATCACATAACCCAATTTGACGAAAGAAGTAAAGGTATTCCCCAAGGCCTATATAATAAGCCAAGGATCATTAAAACCAAGAAACCCTCTAAACTCAACTAAGGTTGATTTGTGTGGGCATTGTTTGTATGTGTAAAGGAGGTTTCGCTTAAGTCCTTTCGGCATCATTTTTCCTTAGACCTAAAACATACATGAACCTCTTAAATAAAATCATAAAAGTCCTTAGGGCATTCCTAAGGGGTATGGCTGAGAAAAACAAGGCATTGATATTGCGCGAGGGTCAGTTTCTCAATGGTTTTTATGTGCTGCTCTTTAAACAGATCAATACAGGGGAGAAGTGGACAAAGGATGAACTAAAACAGCTAAGGGGACACTTCTGGCACCTCGCTGGATATGTGCCTGTGCTGGCACTCTTTCTACTCCCAGGGGGTAGCCTGCTGCTTCCCCTCCTTGCTGAATTTTTAGATCGAAGAAAGGGTCAGAGGCAAATGGGGTCAGGTCTTGAAACATAAGGCAAAATACTGTGATAAGGCCAGAGGCGATGCTCTGGCAGACGGGGTATCTGACCATTACAGAACGAAGGGGCACCTCTGCGGGAGGTGTATATTTTCTGAAGGTGCCAAATCATGAGGTAAGGACTGCCTTAAATAACTCATTATTGTCGGTGATGGTGCCTGATCATGCCTCATTAAAGCAAAGGGGGCTAGCCCTATATGAGTATTTAGGGCGAGGGGATAAGGGGCACTGGGGGGGCATTTTCAGAGGTTATTTGAATCGATACCCCACGATTGGTATAGGAGCAATCCTATAGCGCAGTATGAGGTCTATTATGCCAGTGTGTTTTATAGTCATCTTGCGGCGTTGGGATTAGACCTCACACCAGAGGATGTAAGGAATCTTGGGCAGTGTGACCTGACGGTGAGATATGGAAATAAGGTGTATCTCTTTGAGTTCAAGGTAATTGAGGGAGAAGAGGCCACAGGGGAGGCGATCAAGCAGCTAATCTCAAAGGGCTATGCTTCTAAATACAGGGATGGCAAGACTGAGGTTATACAGATAGGTATAGAGTTTTCAAGGATAAGGCGTCAAATAGCAGGTTGGGATGTGGTGGGATAGTATATTTTATTCTAACCCTAATAGAGCAGCAGGTCAGCAGATTTAGTCTTAGCATACAGCTTCAAAATCCCTTTCACTTAGAGAGAAGAATCAGAATATACGGGCAGTTGTAGGGGCAAACCCTGTGATTGCCCAATCCATGGTATTAACCACTACCAAATGTTTATGTCATTCCTGCGAAAGCAGGAATCCATATCCTTTCGGAAGGCAAGTTAGAGCAGCAGGGCAGTAGTAAATAGGGAAGATAATTTATATTTATAGATAAAACCGATACGCTTTTTTATCTACAGCACTGATTAAGGTCTCACAATTTAGGGATACAAACAAGATTGCTCGGGGCATACAGGCGCTCCTATTGATAATTTATCCCTTTTCCTCTATCTCTCACTTTGTTTCTCACTCGCCTGGCCTTCTCCCACACAAGGCCTCTGACATTCTGGGTCATACCTAATTCCTGACAAGATACATATCCCTCTCCTCCCTTAGATACTTCTCTATGACTGAGCGTCTGTTCTTTAGCTCCTCTCTGGCATGCCTTGCCATATCTGTGTCATCAATATTGTCCAATAACCCAAATCACCATATAGAAAATAGCGATGGCCCCTATAAAAGGGGATAAGCGGCAAATTCTCATCAATAAGTTTTTTTATCTGCTAAATCACCTCTAAAAGATTACTCCCAAGATAAAAACCGCATCCTTTTACCCGAACTTGGCTCCTTAGGACTCACTTCTCCCTCTCTTTCGGCATCCGAGCCTTGCATTGCCTTTTCTAAGTCTGTTTTAAGGAGATTCCCAAATTGCCGATAGAAACTTGCAAGGAGTAAGAGGGCATGTCTGAAAGCCTTTATACTGCCACAGGGTTTATTAAAAAGGGCCATAGGTCATTCAGTCACCAAGAGGTGGTTAGTTTGGCATTATCTGTGAAGGTCCAGAGGTCTCGTAAAAAGGTGTGGCAATAAAGCCTTTTCAGCACACCCCCTTACTCCTATCGGCAATTTAAGGACATGAGCATCAGGATGGACAGACAATTACAGGCACTCTTTCAATAACTTGGTTATTCTGAGTAATTCCCTTGCCTCTTGCTCCCAGGTCTCTGACCTACTTATTGAAACCCTCTCAACTAACACGATCCCCTGAGAGGATCTAAGCACTATGTTTCCTAATCTATGGATTAAACTGACAAACCCTTCACAAAAGGTCGGCATTGAGCTACCGCTAAGCACATACAAGTCATATTCTATGCCTGATTGACTTAGACTATCTAATCTCGCCTTTGACAGGCCTGAGGATGGCAAGGATAGTTCAAAGCCCTTGCGGATCACTTGACCGCTTATACCCTTGAGAGTTGGGAGCAAAAACAGAACCCAATCTCCAGCACTGTCTCTTTGAGGAATTGCAGATAGCAAACTATTATTGGAGCCATCGGAGTCTGCAATCCAACACACCATGTCACCCTCTGTGTCTTTTTTATAAGCCTGCTCAATGAAGCCAATAGTACCAGTCTTAGGAAAGACCGATGTGATGGCCTTGAGGATCGGGTCAGAGGGATCAACAGGTCTAAAAATTAAAGGGCAACCCTTGTAGGTTGCCCCTGTACTTAACCATCAGCAGTTAATAACCACTACATGCTAAACCTGTATCTGGCACGGTTAGACCGCCCATGTAGGGTTATTGATCATGATATTGTAAGTCCTCTCTCAGTCAATCTTCTTAAACATCTGCTTGCTTGCGCCACAGATGGAGCACTTCTCAGGAGCTGCACCCTCGACGGTGTTTCCGCATAGACCGCAGACATAATAATCCACTTCCTTGTTGCTGCCGAGATTATCCAAGGCCTCTTTATAGAGACGGGCATGGATCTTCTCGACCTCATTGGCCCAGAAGAAGCTCTTCTTTGCCTCATCTTTACCTTCTGCCATGGCATCGTCAATCATAGGTGGATACATGCTCTCAAACTCATAAGTCTCCCCTTGTATTGCAGCCTTTAGATTTTCTTCAGTAACCTTAATGCCACCCATTGCCCTAAGGTGATTGTGGGCATGAACCGTCTCTGCCTCAGCAGCGGCCCTGAAGAGCTTCGCCACTTGCTTGTAGCCCTCCTCCTCTGCCTTCTTTGCAAAGGCGAGATACTTCCTGTTGGCCTGTGACTCTCCTGCAAAGGCCTCAGCCAAACCCTTTTCTGTCTTGCTCATAATTGGTAATCCTCCTTTTGAATTAGAATTTTTTGTGGTATTCCTTCACCTTTTTGGCAAAGTCTCTGCCAAAGTCGTAGCACTTGGTCTCATCTTCCTTAGAAGGCCTGTAAAGCACCTGTAGACCTGGTTCAACGATCTCAAGGCCCATCCTCTTGAATTCCTCATAGGCCTCCTTTACCGCTCCACCACCCCATCCATAACTGCCAAAGGCACCGGCAATCCTGTTTTTTGGCCTGAGTCCCCTTAAATGGGTCAGAAACTCGGCCACCGATGGATACATGATATTGTTTAAGGTAGGTGTACCAACGAGCATGCCCCTTGCCTTCCAGAACTCCTTGATGGCAGCGCTCATTGGCGTAGCCCTCAATTTGATGACCCTGCACTGAAGCCCCTCGTCTTTGATACCCTCCATTATAGGTATAGTCATTATCTCAGTGCTGTGCCACATGGTGTCGTAAATTATAGCTACAGACTCTTGTGCCTTTGATGAGGCCATATCGAGATACATCTGAAGGACCTTGCCTGGGTTTTTACGCCAGATTATCCCATGGTCTGGGGCGATTATCTCTATCTCAAGTCCGAGCTTCTGAATATCTGCCACCTTTGCCTTGATCAATTGACCAAAAGGCATGAGTATATTGGCGTAATAATCAATCACACTGTCCTCAAGGAAGGTAGCAGACTCACAGTCTATCAGCTCATCGTCAAAACGCGCGGCAGAGGCTATGTGTTGGCCGAAGGCATCTTGGCTTATGAGCACCTTGTCTTCTTTAACATAGGTCATCATCGAGTCAGGCCAATGAAGCATGGGTGTCTCAAGGAACAGCAATGTGCGGCTGCCAATGTTTAGGGTATCACCGCTCTTTACCACCTTGATGTCCCACCTTGATGTGTCGTAGAACCTATCAAGCCCCTTTTTGCCCTTTTCAGTGATGTATATTGTAGCCTTTGGTGCAAGGTGCATTATCTCTGCAATGCTGGTCACATGATCGTTTTCAATGTGATTGATCACTACATTTTTGATCCCTGCGGGGTCTGTAATGGCCTTGATGTTCTTTATGGTGATATCAGAAAAATCGTGTTTGACCGTATCAACAAGGGTAACCTCCTTGTCCAGTATGAGATAATTGTTATAAGTGGTGCCACTGGGCGTTATATAGCCATGAAAATCCCTTACTGCCCAGTCTATAGCGCCCACCCAATAGATCTTATTTCTAACCTCTACAATGCCCATTACATCCTCCCTTTATTTCTCAAGCAGGTTGCTAAATATATTGAGATGCTCCTCCTCATCGGCAAGTATCCCCTCAAAGAGCCTCTTAGTGGTGTAGTCCTTCTCCTTTTCAGCCAGCTCGATTATCTCCCTGTAGAGCTTTATTGCCTCTTCTTCTGCCTTCTTGTTCAGCCTTATCATCTCCTCTGCGCCCTTGCCAATCTCAATAGGCGTTGGTTTTGTGGTAGGGACTCCGCCAAGAAAGTCAAGCCTCTCAGCGATCAACTCGGCGTGTCTCATCTCCTGAATTGCCGCCTGCCTGAATATGCCTCCAATGACCTCTGCGTGGATGCCTTTGATCATCACATGCTGCCACATATACTGCACACTCACCTGTATCTCCCTTGCAATCCCGTCATTAAGAAGTTCAAGTAGCTTTTTGCTTGCCATAAATCCTCCTCTGAGACTTATTTTTTAGATGCCTTCCAAGGGAAGGTCTTGAGACTTGCCACTACATCCCTTACAGCGACCGTAAAGGTCAATCCGTACCGAGAGGATCTCAAATTGATCCCTCAGGGCCTTTGGTATTGAAAGGCCAATGTCTTCTTCAATATCATGCACATTCCCACAGCTTAGACAGATAAAATGATGGTGATTGGTGTTATTTGTATCAAACCTCCTTTTTGTAGAATTTACTGACAATTCAGAGACAAGCCCCTTTTTCTTTAGAAAATTCAGGGTGTTATAAACCGTTGCAAGAGATATAGAGGGATTGCCCTTATTGACAGCCCTGTATATGTCCTCTGCAGTAGGATGATCTCTATTGCCCTTTAAATAATCCATGATTGCCTTGCGTTGATAGGTTTGTTTAAAGGTACTCATAATTAGAATAATTCTAAATTAACACTAAGTGTATTGCCCTGTCAATATACTAACTGTCTAAAATACAAACTCTAAGGCCTTGTTAGGATTGCAGATAAGATAGTTGAAAGTGGTATTAGTCAATACCCAATGATTTGTGTTAATAATCCTTCTGAAAATTCAATAAAAAGCCTAAAGGTTGCCCTTAAAACATAAAAACTGTAATACTATAGTAAAACATTACGCAGACATCCCCAAAAGGAGAAAAACCATGAAATTTATTGTAAGCAGAAGGAATATCTCCCCCTCAGAGAGCAAAAGACCTTGCGATGAAGCCTTAGAAGAGATCCTCGTGCCCCTTGATTATAGGACAGTAGCAACACTCGAGGATGCAAAGCAAAAGATATGGTACAAGGATTGGTTCAATGGTGGTGAAAATCACCGTGAGGAAAATGGCATGGTTGTATGTGACAAGAAGGTAAAGGTCAAACAATGGGTCTGTGATTTCAATACCCTTGAGGAGCTGATAGCCTTCCAGTCTAAATACGGTGATATCACCATCTCCGATAGCTCCCCCTACAAAGGTGTCAATAAGGAGATCAAGATACACGATCCGATCAACTAAACAACAGGGACCCCCTCGATAATTAATCTATGCAACTAAGCCCTCCAATTATAAATCTGGAGGGCCTTTTCTCTTCAAAATTGTCTTGCTTTTCAACTAAATATTCTCTTTGCTAAAAAGACTTTTTTGGTTTATATTACTGTTGTGTTATACAATACCGTTGAGTTAAGGGAGTGGCTATACTGGTTTGTAAAGGTGCGGTGGATAGCCTGTGCCGTTGCGCTCATTGCAGCTCATCTGCTTAAGTTTTTATTTTCCTTGAGTTATTCCTTACTGCCTGTTTATCTTATCGTTGGTTCCGTTGCCCTATTTAACCTTTGGACCCGGAGAAAACTGAATAACTTTTCAGAGGACCTCCAGAAGAATGCCCTCAGACAGGTCTATTTTGATTTCCTCTTTCTCTCCGCAGCGGTATTTTTTTCAGGGGGCTATAACAGCCCTTTTATCTATTACTATGTCTTTCACATAGGCATAAGCGGCATATTGTTCAGCAAGGGGACTGCCTTTAGGCTTGCCCTTTTTGCCTCATTGCTAGTGCTTTCAATTATATCTCTGACCTCTTTAGGTATCCTGCCTCACATAGATGTAACCGAGGGATTAACAGGCCATATCTCAATACTTATAGTAAATATTGGCTACGGGGTAGTTTTCTCCTCCTCGCTCTTTTTTACGGCCTATTTTATTACATACATGTCAGGCAAACTGCAAAAGAGCCTTGCCTTCGAGAGAAAGATCTATGCAGTCACTGAACAACTTCGTTCAAAGATCCTATTGAAAGACGTGATAAATGTCCTGCTCATTGCAGTGAATTCCGTTCATGGCGTAAAAAAGACAATCTTTCTTGAACTCGATAAGCAGAGACTGGCACTGGTTGGACGCTCCTCTTCTGACCAAAAGGATGAACCTTTAGACATAGCAATAGACCTTAGAGAGAACAATATTTTTTGTTCAACCTTTCTCTCCTGCGTAGCCCTCCCAATCAACTACTCAGATCTTGAAACAGAACAAGAAAGGACACATTTTCAAAGGATGCTACCAGGGGCCACAGAGATAGTAATTTTCCCTGTGTGGTCCTCTTTCAGGACAAAATGTTATGAGCACTTTATGTGCACTAATCTTCAATGTCCAGCCCACAACATGGACGATGTGCGTTGCTGGAACATAGAGGGCACCAGTTGTGATGATCAAAAAGCACTCTCCCTAAATGAAAAGATCCCAAACTGTATAGCCTGTGAAAACTTTTTGCCAATCGGCATTCTAATATGCGACATTACAAGCAACAACAATAACGACAGCGCAGACATTGAGATGCTCACAACATTGCTTGATGCTACAAGTCTTGCATGCTCAAATGCAAAACTCTATGAACGCACCCTTGAGCTCTCAGAGTTAGATGTATTAACAGGCATTAAAAACAGGCGATCCTTCTTCAAGGCATTAAAATCTGAATTGGCAAGGGTCAGAAGATATACAAAGCATTTTGGCATTCTCATGATAGATATAGATTTCTTCAAGATGTACAATGACACCAACGGACACCCCAAGGGAGACTTGCTCCTTAAAATGCTTGCCCAAACCCTCCAAAGGTGCCTCAGAGACTCTGATGTCTTAGGAAGATACGGCGGTGAGGAGTTTATAATACTTCTCCCAGAGACAGGGCTTGAGGATATCAAAAAAACCGCAGAAAGGCTCTGCAAGACTGTAGAGATGGAGAATTTCCCCTATGCCAATTCTCAGCCCTTAGGCAGGATAACCATCAGCATAGGGGCAGCCTCCTATCCAGAAAACGGCGAAGATATAGATGAGGTTATCCAAAGTGCTGACAGGGCACTCTATCGGGCTAAATCACAGGGCAAAAATAGAGTTGAATATGCATGGAATATTAATTAATAAAAGTGCCTGTCATGTCACTGTATTGTGCTTTCATATACTCCTCAAAGGAACATCCCAATGAAAAAACCTAAGTTAGCGATATACTGGGGGGCATCCTGCGGGGGCTGCGAGGTGTCGGCCTTAAACCTCCATGAAAATCTATTGTCCATAGAGGACTCCTTTGAGCTGTCTTTCTGTCCCTGTTTAATAGATACCAAGTATAAAGATGTCCGGTCATTAAAGGATAGGGAGCTACTGCTCACCCTCTTCAACGGCGCTATTGGCAACAGTGAAAACAAAGAAATGGCAGAGCTATTGAGGGCAAAATCAGAGTTTCTAATATGGAACTTCTATCGGATAGCACTATTTTATCTCCTGATACAAGGAATGTTCCTATCGGTATTACTGGCGAAGGCATTGGTTGCGTAGAGGCGCCGAGGGGCAATTTGATCCATCACTACATACCTGACCAAAGGGCTATACTTCAGGGTGTTAATATGATTGTAGGCACCACAAACAACTCAGCCGCTATCTCCCTATCTATCACAAAGGCTACAAAATATCCTATAAATAAGGTCAATGCCACCGATGAGGGCATACTCAACAGGATTGAAATGGCATTCAGACTCTACGACCCTTGTCTTTCCTGTGCCACCCATTCTATGCCTGGGAAAATGCCCCTGCTTGTAAACACAAGAGACAGATTTGGCAATATACTAAAAAGGTTGAGACGATAGAGGATTGCCTCAATGAAAACTATAATAATAGGACTCGGCAATCCCATACTTGCAGATGACAGCGTGGGTATCAAGACAGCAAGGGCTATCAGTAGCAGGATAAACCATCCAGACATACAAGTTACCGAGGCCTATGCAGGGGGCATTAGGCTCATGGAATTAATGGCGGGCTATGAAAGGGCTGTGATTATAGATGCAATGATAACGGGCAATTACGAACCAGGATATATTTGCAGGCTCTCTATGGATGACCTGTCAGGGTCTAAGAATCTGCTCTGTGCCCACGACACTTCCCTGCTGGCTGCCCTTGAAATAGGCAAAATAGGAGGACTCCATCTGCCCTCAGAGATAACCCTCTGGGGAATTGAGGCAAAGGATGTGGAAAACTATACTGAGGAACTGACTATGGAAGTGGCAAGGGCAGTACCCAAGGCAGTGGATGCGATCCTAAAGGACTTGAAATGTCATAGATAAACACCCCACCTTCCAATACAGGAGTGTATTTTTGCAGATGCGGAGGCAACATAAGCGGAAGTATAGACCCTGAGACAATAGGAGAGACGCTCCCACAGGATATAGTCTTCAAAACCGTTGACTTTCTGTGTTCTGAGGGAGGCAAGGAATTTTACCTCCAAACAGATATTTGCAGAAATAGAGGCACTGCTTACATGATGACAAAAGAACCTATTGAGGATCCGAAAATAGTTGCCTTTCTGTGCAATTGGTGTTCCTATGCAGGTGCTGACAATGGGGGGGTATCACAGCAACGGTATCCTGCCAATGTTGATATCATCAGGGTTATGTGCAGCGGCAGGGTAGAGGCGGAGTTTGTCATGAAAGCCTTTGAAAAAGGCGCCGAGGGTGTTATTATACTTGCATGTCATCCAGGAGACTGTCATTATAAGGAAGGTAATCTTAGGGCAGCAATTCGTCACCAAATGCTCGAAGGGCCCTTAGAGCAATTTGGCATAGATAAAAGGAGGCTTAGATTTGACTATGTCTCTGCCTCAGAGGGCGAGAGATTTGTTAAGATAGTGTCAGAGATGACCAGTGAATTAAGAAATCTTAAGGGCTTTTAATACATAGTCTAAATGTAATAATATGGGAGGCAGAAATGACAGTGCATACACTCGATGCAAGGGGGCTGAAATGCCCACAGCCTACTCTTAAGATTACTGCAATGGCTGTTAAGATGAAGAAGGGAGATGTGCTTGAGGCTGTAGCAGATTGCGCCACCTTTGAAAAGGACATCCGAGATTGGTGCACTCGTTCCAAAAAGGTATTGCTTTGGATAAGAGATGAGGGGTCAGCTAAGCGGTGTCAGATACAATTCTAAGTTAAAGAGGGAACTATGCTCCATGAACATTCTTAATCGTGTAACAACAGACCTATGATTACTGAAAATATATCTCAAATATACAAAAAGATAAGCAGGGCATCTATGAAGTCCGAGAGGGACCCCTTTGAGGTCAACTTGATTGGAGTTACAAAGACTGTGCCCGTGGAATTAATAACAGAGGCTGCCGATGCAGGCATAAGGTTGTTTGGCGAAAGCAGGGTGCAAGAGGCAGAAGAGAAGATAGCCTCTTTTGCCCCTATAGCCCTTAAAGAAGGTTTCTCTGGCGTACAGTGGCACTTTATAGGGCATCTGCAAAGGAACAAGGCTCGTCAGGCTGTTAGGCTTTTTGATATGATCCACTCTTTAGATTCCCTTGAACTTGCTTGGGAGTTGAATAAGGAGGCCTCTAAGATCGGCAAGATACAACAGGCGCTAATCCAGTTGAAACTCTCTGAGGAAGAGACAAAGCACGGGCTGCCTGAATCATGTCTCTTTGATCTCCTTAAGGCTGTCTCTTCAATGGATAACCTTTCAGTGCTTGGATTAATGACTATTCCTCCCCTGTTTGAAAAGCCTGAATCCTCAAGACCCTATTTTCAAAAACTTGCCTCCTTAAGAGAGAGGGCACAGAGGGAGGGTTTCAATCTGCCCTATTTGTCAATGGGAATGTCATCGGACTATGAGATAGCCATAGAAGAAGGAGCAACCTTCATAAGGGTTGGAACGGCAATCTTCGGTCAGAGATGAGCCTGAACCTTGAGGACTTTTTCGGTTTTCTCGAAAAAGAGCTGCCCAATTATGAGAGACGAATCCCTCAGCTTGATATGGCAAGGGCAGTCTTTAATACCCTTTGCAATGGACGCCGCCTCCTTGTAGAGGCAGGCACTGGCACTGGAAAGAGCTTTGCCTATTTAATACCCGCCCTGTTATCAGGGGGAAAAACGATAATATCCACAGCCACTATTGCCCTTCAGGAACAGTTGGCAACAAAAGACCTGTCCTTCTTGCAGAGACTTGGATTTAAGCCCTTTACCTACGGCATACTCAAGGGCAAAAATAACTACCTGTGTATTAAAAGGCTACGCGATTATGGGACATTAAACACATGGGACCCCCAATTTATTGAATGGGTAAAGGAAACAGAGACCGGAGATAAGGACGACCTCAAACATCTTCCTGAGTTTTGGAATCAGGTCTCAGGAGACTCCCTTGACTGCGCTGCAAAGGCATGTCCATTTTATGGACAATGTTTTTATTTCCGTAACTATAAGACCCTCTACAAGGCAGATATAGTAATAGCAAACCATTATATACTTGCCTTTGACGCGCTATCAGGGGGGTCGTTGCTGCCTATACACGAATCACTTATTATTGATGAAGCCCATAATATAGACGATTGCCTATCAAAGGCAGCAGGCATTTCGGTCACAGAAAGGAGAATCAAAGGGCTCTTAAACAGACTAAGGAGTTTGAAGGTTGCCGTTGAGGATATTTATCAAGACATAGACAACTTCTTTAATGTCCCTGGTCTTTTTAAGGCAGACTTAAACTACCTTACGCCCATACCTGAAGAAATTATAGAGGGGCTTAAGCATATTAATAAGAGACTTGCCCTAAATAGGACCGCAGAGCGGCTGGAAAGACAAAAATACTCCTACGAAGAGGACAAAGAACTCCAGGACAAGATAATCACTACTATAGCCCTTTGCACTTCCCTGCAATCGGACATCGATGACTTTCTTGAACAAGGCAAAGAGGACAGGGTCTATTTTATCCAAAAGGGCAGACAGGGCTTTGAGCTGCAAAGCAGACTCATTGAAACAGCCTCTATGTTTAATACCATGATAGACCTCTACGACAACGTAATAATGACCTCAGCAACCCTCACTACATCAATGAGCTTTGATTTTATAAAACAGAGACTGAATCTAAGGGGCTTTGATGAGCTCATCGTAAGTTCACCCTTTGACTATCAGAGGCAATCTGCCCTGTTTACGGACTCTAAAATACCTCCACCTACAAAGGAGGAGGATTTCTTCAGGCACTCTGCCGAGAGTATTAGCAAACTAATATGCGCCTCTAAAGGGAGGGCTTTGGTTCTCTTTGCCTCCTATAAACATCTCAGACATGTCTCAGAGATGCTTGCCTTACCTTATCCTCTGGCATCTCAGGGAGATATGCCCAATTCAAAGCTGCTTCAGTGGTTTATTGACACCCCTGATTCAGTATTGCTTGCCACCCAGTCTTTCTGGCAGGGCATTGATGTTAAAGGAGACAAGCTGAGCCTGCTGATAATCGCAAAGATACCCTTTGCCTCTCCAGGTGACCCTGTATATGATGCCCGCTGCAGGAGGCTTGGGGATCGTTGGTTTAGCGATCTCGCCCTCCCTGCTGCAATACTGAGCATCAGACAGGGCTTTGGCAGGCTCATAAGGAGCGCTTCCGATAGAGGAGTAGTGGCTATTCTTGACAGCAGATTATACAACAGTTCCTATGGATCAAAGGTGCTTAGTTCACTGCCTAAGATGACGACACTTGATTCTATAATAGAGGTAGAGGATTTTCTTAATAAGCAAGACAAAAACTAACTGCAATTGCACACAGGGAGGTTAATAATTAGATGGGTAGGAGGATTATTATAGGCACAAGAGGCAGCAAGTTAGCGCTATGGCAGGCTGAGTGGGTAGCCTCAGCACTATCAATGAGACATCCGGAGTTGGTTATTGAAATCAACAAAATCAAAACCACCGGCGATAAGATACTTGATGTGCCCCTTGCAAAGGTAGGAGGGAAGGGGTTGTTTGTTAAGGAAATAGAAGAATCCCTGCTTGCAGGCAAATCTGATATAGCAGTCCACAGCATGAAGGATGTCCCCTCCGATATGCCGGAGGGTCTGCACTTAAAGGTGATATGTAAGAGAGAGGACCCAAGAGATGCCCTTGTAGCCCCAAAGTCAGACTCTTCATCGGGACGCGCTAATATCAAAACCCTCAGAGACCTCCCCGAGAGAGCACGACTTGGCACAAGCAGCCTCAGAAGGGCCTGTCAGATAATGCGCCTGAGACCGGACATAAAAATACAACACCTCAGAGGCAATCTTGATACAAGGTTAAGGAAACTCGACGAAGGTCAATATGATGCAATAATTCTTGCCTCTGCAGGACTGAAACGACTGGGATGGGCTAATAGAATTACCGAATATATTGATACCCAAGACATACTGCCTGCCGTTGGACAGGGAGCGATAGGCATTGAAAGCAGAACTTCTGATGATTTTATCAATAACCTCATAACTACCCTCGATGACCCTCAAACCTCTGTATGTGTGAGGGCAGAGAGGGCATTCCTAAAAAAGCTCCAGGGGGGATGTCAGGTGCCCATTGCGGCCCATGCAAGACTTGATGGTCAATCATGCCTTATAATTGAAGGACTCGTTGGCAGCATAAGGGGGGACAGAGTTATAAGAGACAACATTGAAGGCAGCGCTGATATGCCTGAATCCTTGGGCATCAGCTTAGCCGAAAGATTGCTTTTAAAAGGCGCAGGAGATATCCTTAAAGAGGTGTATGAACAATGAACAAAGGCAAGGTTTACATAGTTGGCGCAGGCCCTGGAGATATTGGGCTTTTTACCATTAAGGGACTAAGGATACTTCAAAAATCCCAAGTAGTGGTCTATGATTTTCATCTCAATGCACAGATACTCAATTACATCTCTACAGACGCCGAGTTTGTATATGCAGGCAAAAGAGGCGGGCATCATGAAATGACCCAGGAGCAGATAAATGAGGCGCTTGTGAAATATGCCTCAGAGGGTAAGATAGTATGCCGCTTGAAGGGAGGAGATCCCTTCGTCTTTGGCAGAGGCGGTGAAGAGGCGCAGGCCTTAAAAGAGGCAGGCATAGCCTTTGAGATAATACCCGGAGTGTCTTCGGCTATAGCAGCGCCAGCCTATGCCGGCATACCAATAACACACCGCAGATACTCCTCTTCCTTTGCGGTGATAACAGGCAATGAAGACCTTACAAAGCGAGAAAGTGCAATAGATTGGGCACATTTTGCCCGTGGTTTTGACACCCTTGTATTTTTGATGGGCGTCAAAAATGTATCTGCTATAGCATCTAAACTCATTGAAAATGGCAAATCCCCAGATACACCAACTGCTGTAGTCAGATGGGGCACAAGACCAGACCAGAAGACTATCATAAGTGCTCTTTCCAAGATTGCCTCAGTGATAAAAGACCAACACATCAAGCCGCCAGCGGTAATGATAGTGGGCAATGTAGTTAAGCTAAGGGATTCCTTGAGATGGTATGAAGACAAGCCCCTTTTTGGACACAGGATATTAATCACCAGGGAGTATTCCTACGATTATGAAGCCCTTGAAGACATGGGGGCAGAGATTTTTGGATTTCCAACAATAAAGACCGTTCCTTCTGAAGACTACAGTGATTTAGATAGGGCTATACATTCAATAGGGGACTATCAATGGCTTATTTTCACAAGCGCAAAGGGGGTCTCTTTCTTCCTGTGCCGTTTTATAAGCGCCGGCAGAGACATAAGGGATTTAAAAGGTATAAGGCTTTGTGCTGTGGGCACAAAGACCGCCGAAGCCCTTGCTAAGTTTGGATTGAGGGTTGATCTTATGCCCGAGGAGTTCAACTCTGAAGGACTTGTTGATGCCTTTGTCAAGGAACACAAAAACTTGCAGGGAGTTAGAATGCTGCTACCAAGACCTGATAATGCAAGGAATCTATTCCCCGACATGATTAGTCAAAGGGGCGGCACAGTAGATACTCCTGTTGCCTATAGGGTAATCAAGCCAGAAAGACACGGCAAGAGATTGCAGAGGTTTCTAAAAGAGGGCAGGATTACAGTGGCTACCTTTACAAGCGCAGCCACCTTCAATAATTTCGTGGATATGATTGGAGAGGAGGCACTGGACTTCTTAAGGGGTATAACAATTGCTTCCATAGGTCCTGTAACCACTAAGGCTATTGAAAAAGCAGGACTAAGGGTTGAAATACAACCTAAAGAGGCAACCATCAAGGCTATGTCGGCAGCAATAATAGACTGGGCAAAGGGTTAGGATCATTACCTTTAAAGGCTTTTAGTAAGTATGAATATATCCCCCAGAGGTTTGCTATGATGTTTATCCTGAGTATTGCGCTCATTCTTTTTACCTTAGTTTCCTGCACTGGAAATCCAGAAAGGCTCTTTAAGGAAACCCGCTCGGCAATGTACACCGTTACATCCATAACTGTATCTGCCCCTAATGAAAGTATAGCCAAAGAGGCAATTGAGGCATCCTTTGCGGAGCTAAAAAGTCTTGAGTCAATCTTGAACTATTATTCTCCAACCAGTGAGGTAAGCAGTATCAACTCAAAGGCAGGAATTAAACCTGTCAAGGTATCTAAGGATACCATCGAGATAATTGAAAAGGCGCAGATTGCCGCTGAACTCACCGATGGAGGTTTTGATATAACCCTTGGTCCTGTGATATCCCTCTGGGACTTTAAGCGAAAGGTGATCCCCTCAAGGGAAATTATCAATGCCGCTCTTAGGCAGGTTGGTTATAAGGGAATAATATTGAATAGGTCCGAAGGGACTGTCTTTTTGAAGAAAAAGGGCATGGAGATAAATCTTGGAGGCATAATCAAAGGTTATGCTGCTGATAAGGTCATTGAGATCCTTAAACAGAGAGGGATTAAGGGGGCTATAGTCTCCGTAGGGGGAGACATTAAGGCATACGGACTGAGACCTGAGGGTAAATTATGGAATGTAGGCATTCAAAATCCAAGACCTATAAAAGACAAAGATGAGCTTATAGGGACCTTGGCAATCTCTGAGGGCTGCATTTCTACCTCAGGAGACTACGAGAGGTTCTTCGAATCTGGAGGCATCAGATACCACCACATCATTAACCCCAAGACTGGCTTCCCTTCCGAAGGCATAAGAAGCATCACTGTTATCGCCTCTGAGGGTGCCCTTTGTGATGCCCTTGCAACAGGTTTTTTTGCCTTAGGTGAAAGGGGTGCCCTTCAGAGGATGCAACAGGCGGGCATCAAGGGAATAGTAATAGACAGCACAGGAGTTATAAAAATGACCAATGAAACAGAGGTACGATTTACAAGGACCCAGTAATATGCAGATAAGATGTCCTACTTGTAATAAGCTCACCACATGGAAAGAGAATGACTTTAGGCCCTTTTGTTCCGAGAGGTGCAAACTAATTGATTTAGGGATGTGGGCATCGGAGCAATATAGGATTATAGAACCAGCCGAATCAATAACATATTTAGATAAAAACGATGAGATCCCCCAAGAGGATAAGACACAAAAACCATTTTCAAAGGATACAGACAAATGATGGAAAGGATAAGAATACCAAGGATAATGCAGGAGACCTCAAAAAGGATTCTACTGAAATCTAAGTCCATCGGCTTTGTTCCTACTATGGGAGCGCTCCATGAGGGTCACATGAGCCTTATAAAGAGGGCAAGGACAGAAAACGATGTTGTTGTAGCGAGCATCTTTGTCAACCCCTTACAGTTTGGAGCCAATGAGGACCTGCAGTCATATCCTCGAACCCTGGAAAGGGACATTGAAAAGCTCGAGGAAGCGCAAACAGATATTCTATTTTTGCCTGAAGAGCAGGCAATTTATCCGGAGGGATTCTGCACCTATGTGTCCGTTGAAGGACTATCTGAGAGGCTCTGCGGTGCCTTTAGAAAGGGGCATTTTACAGGCGTCACAACAGTGGTATGCAAACTCCTAAACCTCGTAAAGCCCACAAGGTTATACCTTGGACAAAAGGATTACCAACAAATGCAGATTATAAAAAAAATGACCGAGCATCTCAATATGGATATTGACATTGTAGGCTGCAGGACTATAAGAGAAAGCGACGGTCTTGCCATGAGCTCACGCAATAGCTACCTCACTCCTAAAGAACGGCAAGCGGCAACGGTCATTTACAGAACCCTTTCTGCCCTGTCAGAACTCATAGTGAAAGAGGCTATCCCCTGCATAGAGGTGCCAGCATTGATGCAAAAGCTAATTTCTGAGGAACCCCTAGTTGACCATATCCAGTATGCAGGGATCTATGACGCCGAATCCTTAACACCCCTAAAAGAATACAAGAAGATAAACCTCCTTGCTGTGGCTTTGAAGTTAGGGCAAACCAGGCTAATTGACAATATGCTGGTAGAACTTAAGTGTTAGATCTATGAGGAGTTAGCCGTGACAATAGTTTCCGTTGAAAGAGATAACTATGAAGACCTTATAAACCAAGCCTGCGCAATCTTAAATCAAGGGGGTATTATCATATATCCCACAGAGACCTTCTACGGTATAGGCGCAAAATACGACTCTAAAGAGGCGCTGCAAAGGGTCTTGAAAATAAAGAACAGACCCAACGAAAAGACCTTTCCGTTGATCATAGGCGATAGGGAGCAACTGGATAAGATTGCAGAGTGTAGTCCCATAGAGAGGCTTATCATAGATAAATGCTGGCCAGGGGCATTAACAATACTATTAAGGTCAAAAATATCCCTTCCGTCGCTTATCCAATGGGAGGGTCGGATTGCGGTGAGATTATCCAGCAGTGTGATCGCAAGAGATATTTCCACTGGAGTGCAGTGCCCCATTACAGCTACAAGCGCCAACCTATCGTCAATGCCGCCTGCGCAGGACGCTAAAGAAGCCTATTCATATTTTCAAGAGGCAGTTGACCTGATAATTGACAACGGAAGAACCCCAGGAGGTCTTCCGTCCACAATAATAGCAGTGCATCAAGGCATGATTGAGGTTGTAAGAAGGGGCGCCTTTGACCTTCAGTCACTTTACAGTTTTTTACAACTGCCTGTTTATTATAGATAGGGTTTTGGAGTATCATATAAACCATGGCAAAGCCTAATATAATAAAGCCTCCCGAGAAGGGCTCTAAAGGTACGGTGAAGACCATAAAAACAACTTGTAATCCCATATGCGGCATATTGCTAAATGCAGGAGTGCCCTCTGATTTAAAGTGGCTTTGCCTTATGAATTTTCTTAGAACCCTTGAGAAAGACGACCTTTATAATGCGGAACAAAAGAGACTATTCCATGGACTATTACAGGATATTATAAAAAAGGCTGATTTTTCAGATCCCCACTATGAGATCATCGAAATGGAGGTTGAAAGGATTAGACACCTAAACTGCAAGGAAAGGGAAGACTATTTGAATCAAAAACTAAAGGAAGCGGAAGACAACTTCCAGGGTCTAAAGTCTCTCCTTGAAAATGTCCTGAGAAATTATGCTAATGCTGCATCCCTTGGCTCTAAACTCACCCATGAAAAGGTAGAGGACATTGAAAAACTAAAGGATATTACAGTTACAGCCCTTGAACAGGAAGAAGATCGAGGCAAGATAATAGCCGGAGTGGTAAGTGCAACCAGTACAATAGTAGAGAGGATGAACAGAGAGATACTGGATTGGAAAAGGAAGGCAGAAGAGACAGAGAGATGGAAACAAAAAGCCATTGAGATGGAGAGGCTTGCAACTATTGATGCCCTGACCTCTCTGTACAACAGACGAGCCTTTGACCTGCACATAGAAGGCATGGTCAATGCAATGCTTGGCAGAGAGACCTATCTGTCCTTAATGATTATTGATATTGACCACTTCAAAAATTTCAATGACACCTATGGTCATGATGTAGGCGATGAGGTGTTAAAACTGGTTGCCTCTATAATCAAGAAAAATGCAACCCGGGAAGGAGATTTTGCCGCAAGATATGGGGGCGAGGAGATGATAATTGTTTGTGAAGGCATGGATATTGAACAAGCTACGTCCCTCGCAGAGAAGATTCGCAAGGATATAGAAAAATACAGGTTTTTAGTAAAGGGAGATGTCCCAAAAGAGACTACTGTTACAGTGAGCATTGGGATATCTGAATTAGATTGCTGCAAAAGTAAGGCTATGTATTCAGGCAAAGACGCCTCCTTTATAATCCAACAATTTATCCAGTCTGCTGACAAGGCATTATACGACGCCAAAAAAGCTGGCAGAAACAGGGTCTGCCTTTACAACAAGGGTTCTGTATAATCCTATTTTTTAATTAGCAAGAGAGTCTATCGGCTGTTATGATAAAGATTAATAATTTGAACAAGTCCTTTGGAACCCACAGGGTGCTTGCAGGGCTCTCCCTGTCTATTGCTGAAGGAGAGATAATGGCAGTGATAGGGAAGAGCGGAGGCGGTAAGAGCGTTTTCTTAAAACACCTCATTGGACTACTGAAACCAGACAGCGGCAGCATAGTAATAAAAGACTGCGAAATAACCACTGCAAAGGGGACAGAATTAGACAAAATAAGAGAGCGATGCGGTGTTCTCTTTCAGGGTGGGGCGCTCTTTGACTCAATGACGGTATCTGAAAATATCTCCTTCCCCCTCGCCGAAAAAAGCAGGCTTTCTAAGAAGGAGATCTCTGACAGGGTATCAGAGGCCCTTGTAGATGTGGGACTTGAGGGCATAGAGGGCAAGTATCCTGCCGAACTCAGCGGAGGCATGAAAAAGAGGGTTGCCCTTGCAAGGGCGCTGATAACAAGACCCGATATTTTATTCTTTGATGAACCTACTACCGGGCTTGATCCAATTATGTTAAGGTCTATACACAGGCTCATAGGCAACACCCATAAGAAGTATGGATTCACAGGGGTTATAATAAGTCACGAAATCCCAGAAATATTTGATATTGCTAACAGGGTAGCTATGCTGCACAAGGGAGCTATTGAGGAGGTCGGCACACCTGGTGAGATCAAGAGCTCTACAAACCCAGTGGTAAGACATTTCTTGACAGGAGGTGAATCGGAGTGAAGAGATTTGACATTGAACTTTCAGCAGGTATCTTTATGCTCATAGGCATATTATGCCTCGCATATATATCTGTCAAACTTGGCAAGTTAGAGGTTATTGGAGGTGGAGGGTATAGCATTTATGCCAATTTTGAAAAGTCTGGAGGGCTTAAACCAGGCTCAGCGGTAGAGATAGCAGGAGTGGAGGTAGGAAAGGTTAAGGGCATCAAGTTAAGCAAAGACTATCAGGCGAGGGTGCAGCTAATGATTAAGAGGGATGTTGCCCTACAAGAGGATGCAATAGCATCTATAAAGACAAAGGGGCTTATTGGAGAGAAGTATATTCAAATAACCCCTGGAGGCTCTGACAAGATACTATCAGAAGGGGAAACCCTTAAAGATACAGAGTCTGCTGTTGACATAGAAGAACTCATCTCAAAATATGTTTTTGGAAAGGTATAGGAGGATTATCAGATGATTAAAGGATCTATTGTATTGGTTCAGAGGATACTGATAGCATTTTTATTCTGCCTCTTGCCTCAGTATGCCCTAGCACAGAGCGCTCAACCCTTAACCTTGGAGGACTGCATAAAAAGGGCACTTCAGTTCAGTCCAGAGGTGGCAGAGGCAAGATATGATGTGGATGTTTACAGGGCTAAGAAACTACAGGCTGACTCCCATGCCTATCCTCAGATTGAGGTTGTAGCGCTTGCAGGTCCATCGCCCAGGGCAAAACAGGAGCAGCTAATTCCATCTATCAATACTGATGTGGGCTTGACCATCAACGGCATTTTT
Organism: uncultured bacterium; assembly: GCA_937949555.1. Lineage (GTDB taxonomy): Bacteria > Nitrospirota > Thermodesulfovibrionia > Thermodesulfovibrionales > Dissulfurispiraceae > DUZI01. The sequence goes on from CALEDV010000035.1 coordinate 26,948, forward strand.
GGAGGTATAGATATCTCAGTTATTCAGCCCCTGTATTCCTTCGGCAAATTGGGACACTATCAGACTGCTGCCCAGAGCGGAATAAAGGCATCCTCAGCAGGAGTTAACAAGAAAAAGGCAGATATTGTATTACGAATAAAGGAGCTTTACAATGGGATACTGTTTGCCCAGGATCTTAGAAATCTTTTGCTTGAATTAAGGGAAGACATTGCAAGGTCTATAGCAAAGGCAGAAAAACAGATAGCCGATGACGCGCCATGGGCTGATGAGGTCAACATATACAAACTCAAGACCCTTCATGCAGAGATAACGAGGAATCTAAACGAGGCTGATAAAAGCTTGGAAGTCGCAAAATCAGCGCTCAAGGCAAATATAGGCATGGATGTGAAGGACGATATTGTTATTGCCGATACAAGACTTTCCACAGAGGCAAGACTTCCAGAGTTGCTTGATGTTTATTATTATAAGGCTTCTATTATGAGACCAGAATACACCCAGGTATCAGAGGGCATTAAGGCAAAACAGTCGTTATTAGAGGCAGAAAGGACTTCCTACTATCCCCAGATATTTTTAGGACTTATGGCAACAATCCATGGTTCTACTAACAGGGATAGGATAAAAAACCCCTATATTGTGGACTTCTTTAACCAGACTAAAGGGGCCGCCTTTGTGGGTATGAAGTGGGGATTAGATTTCGGCATTACTAAAGCCCGAATATTGGAAGCTGAGGCAGAGCACAGAAAAATGCTTGAGAAGGAGAGGTTTGTCAAGGGCGCAATACCCGTGCAGATAAAAAAGGCATATCTTGAACTTCAGGAGTCCTTTAGAAATATCAAAGAAACCGAACGGGCTGTGGAGAACTCAAAAAAATGGCTTGTAATTGCAATGGCTAATTTTGATATGGGGCTTGGAGAGGCTAAGGAGATTGCCGAGGCAGCAAAATCTTATGCCCTTTCAAAGGCTAACTACCTCATGGCTTTATATAACCAAAGACAAGCCTTTGCTTCCCTTAACTATGCAGCAGGATTGGATATACAGGATCAATAAAGGAGGCTTCAATGATTAGAATAGGGTTTGCACTTTTTGTTTTGGCTGTATCAATCTTTCTTACTGCTCCAACTCTTCAGGCAGAGACATCACCATTAAAGGCTGTCAACTCAACCACTGATAGGGTAATAGAGATACTCAAAGACAAGGAGATGATGAAGGCTCAGAGGACCACAGAGCGCCGCAATACAATTAGAAAGAGCATCTCAGAGGTCTTTGACTTTGAAGAAATGGCAAAGAGGGCCCTTGCAGCACACTGGCAGAAAAGGACACCTAATGAAAAGAGGGAGTTCACGGCCCTCTTTGCTGACCTGCTTGAGAGGTCTTACATAAAAAAAATAGAAAGCTATAGCGATGAGAAGATAGACTATCTTAGTGAAAGGATTGAGGGAGATTCAGCCCTTGTAAGGAGTAGGATTACCACAAAGAGAAATCTTGAGATCCCCATTGATTATAGACTGTTAAAAAAGAATGACAAGTGGATGGTTTATGATGTAATTATCGAAGGGGTAAGCCTTGTAAACAACTATAGAACTCAATTCAACAGGGTCATAAGGCAGCAGTCTTACGAAGACCTGGTTAGAAGGATGCAGAACAAACAAGAGGAAGAGCTGTTTTCCGAGAAGAAGTAGGACCTATTATTGAAGGGAGCGATAGATATTCTATTATTTTGGCTATCTTTTAAAAAAACACTTTGCCCTTAAGAACTCCAAAAGACTCCCTCACAGAGTCATAAGCATAGGCAACATAACCACAGGAGGCACAGGCAAGACGCCCATGACAATTGCGCTTGCTGAGGAAGCCAGCAGGCGCGGGCTGTTTCCTATTATCCTAACAAGGGGATACAGAGGCAAGGGGGCATGTCCATGCTTTGTAACACCCCTACTGAAGCAAGTATCAGAGAAACCCAAATCATTAGACCTCTGCAATTCAACCTATGAAGCTGGCGATGAACCTATACTGTTGGCGCTTAGACTACCCAATGTCCCAGTGGTAAGGCATTCCAACAGGTATGAGGGCGGCATGTTTGCTATAGAAAACCTAAGGCTCTTTCTTCAGATGAAGGGAATAAGCAACCCCTCAGCAGACAGGATAGTGTTTCTCCTTGATGATGGTTTTCAACACTGGCAACTTCAAAGGGACACAGATGTCCTCCTGATAGATGGATCAAATCCCTTTGGCAATGGTATGCTGCTGCCCCTTGGCAGATTAAGAGAACCCCTAAAGGCGCTCAATAGGTGTCATGTGCTGGTCATCACAAGACAAACAAACAAGGATGCTGAGGCAGAGATAAGAAGACACAATAAACAGGCACCCATCTTTTATGCCTCCTTTAAACCAAAGGGAATTATCAGCATGAAAGGGACCGCAGAACCTTGCGGCATCATAGAGGACAAAAAGGTCTTTGCCTTTGCAGGCATAGGAAATCCAGAGTCCTTTCTTAGGACCATTGAATCCCTTCACCCTGCTTGTATTCACTTTAAAGCCCTTAGGGATCATCACAAATACTCTACCTCAGATCTCACAGAAATACTCCTTAAGGCAAAACAAAGGGGCACCGATATTATACTCACCACTGAGAAGGATATTGTAAAGCTGCGGGAACTCAACAGGGATATAGATAATATTTATGCCCTAGGCATTGATATGCTTTTAGACAATTCCTTTTACGAACTCATTTACAGACAGTAAGCCTAACTTTGCAGCCAATATGTTTAAGGGCTACATAAACAGCGAACCAAGGAAGTAATCCCATATCAGGATAAGCACTGAGGACATAACCACCGCCTCGGTAGTTGCCTTGCTTACACCTTCTGCGCCATAACCTGTATTGAATCCCTTATAACTGCATACCCAGGATACTATTAAACCAAAGCTCAGGGATTTATAAAAACCAATTCTTATGTCTTCCATATCCACGAAGGCGTCTATCTGAGAGAAATAGGTGCCTTCACTGAGACCTAAAAGCTCCACTGCAACTAAATATCCACCAAATATCCCTATAACATCAAAGAGGGCTGTGAGAAGGGGAAAGGCTATAAGGGCAGCAGCAATATTTGGCACCATAAGATAACGAAAGGGGTTAAGTGCCATAGAGGTAAGGGCGTCTATCTGCTCAGTGATCCTCATAATGCCTATTTCCGCCGCAAGGGCTGAACCTGCCCTTCCTGTAACCATCAGGGCAGACAAGACAGGCCCAAGTTCTCTGATTAGGCTCAAGGCAATTGCTGGACCGAGCAATGCCTCAGAACCAAATTTCCTCAAGGTGTAATATAACTGAAGGGCAAGCACCATCCCTGTGAAGGCACCTGTCAGTCCGATAACAAGCATAGATTTTGAGCCGAAGAAACGGATCTGTTTCATCAATAGGCGAAACTTAAAGGGTCTCTGAAAGGCAACCGCAAAGACATTGCCTAAAAATAAAGCCATACTGCCAAGGGTTCTTAAGAGGCCAATGGTATGTCTGCCTATTGTTCTTACAAGTCTTATCATGGTTTGCTCAAAGGGATTGAGCCTCTGGTGCATGGAAATACTTATCCAAAAATCCATTCAAGGTCCTCTTTAGAAACTCCAAGGGGGCTCTACAGAAATCTGTATGCAGTTGTTGGGCTTGTTCAAGAAAGATATCAAGGATGTCAGGGTCAAAATGACTACCCCTTTCACGGGTAAGTATTGCTACTGACATATCAAAGGGGAATGCCTCTTTATAGGGACGCACACTTGTTAAGGCATCAAAGACATCAGCAATACAAAAGATACGGGCCTTTAGAGGTATCTCTTCGCCCTTAAGGCATCTAAGATAGCCCCTGCCATTGTATTTCTCATGATGATAAAGCACCACATCAAGGCTGTCATGGAGCCAAGGGTAATTATCCACAATATCTGCCCCGTGACTTACATGACTCTTCATTATCCTGAATTCCTCTTCTGTTAGTTTGCCCGGCTTCAGGAGTATCCTGTCACTTATTGCTATCTTGCCAAGGTCATGGAGGAAGGCCCCCTTGATTAGTCCCCTTATAGAATCGCCATCCATTGCCATCATCTCGGATATTTTTATGCTGTATAGGGTGACCCTATAATTGTGGCTGCTTGTATCGCTGTCCCTTTTTGCAATAGCATTGCCAAGGGTCTCAAGCATACCAATATTTGCCTCGTAAAGTCTTTGGTTTGTAGCTTCAAGCATACTGTTGCTTATTTTCAAACTCTCCACAAGCGCTTCAAGGCGCTGTTCCCGTGCCTCGAGCTGCACTATCATCATGCCAAAGGCCTCTGCAAGCCTCGTAATATCTGAGGGGAAGCGGCTTTCATCGGTAAGTTCAAAGAGCTTGTCAGCCTCTCTGTAATTACCCATCGCAACCTCTTCGGAAACAGACATAAGCGCCTTTATAAGCATGTGGTTATCCATCGCTTTGCATAACTATTTTTATTGAATCACCGATATTGATTCCATGTATTTGCGAGGCACTCGCTTTATACACAAAGACCTCAAGAAGCCCTTGACTATTGCACAGGCACGATAGTCCCCTGCCCTCTGCCTGCTTATAAAAGCTAAAAAAGTCTAATCTCCACTCCTTGAAAAACACCTTGAAGGACCTGCCAGTAATTTCATTACAGGGTATGTTTGTAACTGCATTGCCAAAGTTGTCTATGTGTATAACAACGCCTGTGATCGATGAATTCCCTTCAATGGGCAAGTTAGCCTGAAGCATAAGTATATCCTCAATCTTCTGTCCAAAGGTGGATATATCCCTGCCCTTTGAAAGCATTGCCGCTACTGGCGCAAATAGGTCTCTGCCTTGAAAGGTTCTCCCAGGCGAAGGCAGCAGCAACCCTTCTTCACAAAGGCAGAAGGCCCTGTATTGTCCGCTTTCAAGGGCAACATGGGTAAATATACCGTTGTCAGGGCCAATAAAATAATGCCCCCCCTTTAAAAGCAGCAAACCCCTCCTTGATGAACCCACTCCAGGGTCAGTTACAACAATGTGTATAGTCCCCTCAGGAAAATATCTGTACGCTGAGCTTATGGCGTGGGATGCCTCTTGTATAGAAAAGGGTCTTACTTTGTGCGTAATATCAACTATATTAGCATCCCTATTGATAGAAAATATCACCCCCTTCATCTGTGCAACAAAGGTATCAGCATCTCCAAAATCGGTCGTAAGGGTGATTATGCCTGAGGGTTTAACAACTTCTTGCATTGTTGTATGTCCTCAACGAACCAATTATGTCCTGTATATCCCCAATACCCTCTTCCGACATAAACCTTTCAAGCCCCTCTATAATTTGCACAGTTGATAGGGGATTGACAAAATTTGCCGTCCCCACAGCAATAGCCCTTGCACCTGCAATAAGAAACTCGAGGGCATCAGAACTATTCATAATACCTCCCATACCAATCACTGGAATACTCACCACATTAGATGCCTCCCAAACCATCCTTACTGCCACTGGCTTTATAGCAGGACCTGAAAGCCCCCCAGTGTTGTTTGCGAGCAAGGGAACCCTACGTCTTATATCAATAGCCATACCCGTAAGGGTATTTATAAGCGACAGGGCATCTGCACCGCACTCCTGTGCAAGCACTGCAGCCTGTTTAATATCTGCTGTATTAGGGGATAGCTTTACTATCAATGGCTTTTTCACAACAGCCCTTATTGCCCCTAAAAGCTCTCTCATGAGCCCGGGGTCTGAGCCGAAGCTTACCCAGCCCTGCTGCTTATTTGGGCATGATATGTTCAACTCAAGGGCGTGGACACCCTCTGCCCTGTCAAGCGCCTCTGCAGTATCTATAAACTCCTCAAAGGTGTCTCCAAAAAAGTTGGCAATTATAACTGTGTCAAAGCTCCTCAGGAGGGGTAGTTTTTTGCCTATGAACTCTTCCACGCCTATATTCTGTAAGCCAATCGCATTGAGCATTCCTGAGGCAGTTTCAGCAATTCTGGGCGTAGGGTTGCCCCTCTTAGGTCTCAATGACAATCCCTTTACCACAAGGGCTCCAAGCCTTGATAGATCAAAGAACTCAGCGTATTCTTCTCCATAGCCAAAGGTACCCGATGCGGTCATCACAGGATTTTTTAGCCTTAAGCCAGCAATCTCTACTGATAAATTCAGAGCATTGTCATTCATGCCCCTATAATCTCCCCAGCGCTAAAAATTGGCCCATCCTTACAGATCCCCTTGAGTCCTTCCCTTGTTTCCACTACACAACTCAAACAAGCCCCGACACCACAAGCCATGTGTTCTTCCAGGGAAATATAGCAGGGCAACCCTTTATCTAAAGCCCAGCGAGACACTGCCATTAACATCTGTTTAGGTCCGCAGGCGTATATAGGCATAGGGGGATCGCCTTGATATTTAGAGCAAAGGGCCTCAAGGGCATTGCCTTTGACACCTAAAGAGCCATCCTCTGTGGCAATAGTCAATACCTTTGATACTTTCTCTAAGGAGTCAGCTAAAACTATATCACCCTTTTCTTTAGCTCCATAAAAAAGATGCCCCTTCCCTTTATTGTCCTCTAAAAGACAGTAAATTGAGGCAATGCCGGACCCTCCAGCAAGGGCAATGAAATCTCCAGCAGGTTTTGGGTATGCCTTCCCAAGGGGGCCAAGAACCTCTATAAAATCACCTTCCCTCAATTCAGAAAGCCTTTTTGTGCCTTTACCCCTTATGCAGTAAAGGAAGTACAGCAGGCCCCCTCTATGGCTGAATATGCTAAAGGGTCTTTTTAAAAGAAACTCCGAGCCAGTCTGGAGCATAAAGAACTGTCCAGCCTCGCAGTGTCGAATATACTCTTCAGAGGACAGGGTCAGCAGCCTGTAACTGCCGCTTAATACAGTGGTCTGAACAATTCTTGCCTTAAATAACCTATGCAAAATTGATCTCTATTATCTCGTATTGGATGGTTCTTGCAGGCGCCTTCACTATCACTGTATCACCCACCTCTTTGCCAATTAATGCCTTCCCAACAGGGGATGTAATTGATATCTTCCCCTCTTTGACATTGGTCTCATCGGGACCTACGAGCATAAAGTCAAACTCCTCTTCGGAGTTATGGTCATAGACCTTTACCCTCGCACCAAAGGCTACCTTTTTCTGGTTGATCTTAGAGGGGTCAATAACATCAGCGGCAGCTATCTTTGACTGGAGTTCCTGAATCCTACCCTCTATAAAAGATTGTTTCTCGCGGGCCGCATGATACTCAGCATTTTCAGAGAGGTCTCCATGGGCACGAGCCTCTGCAATTGCCTTGATTACAGCCGGGCGCTCCGTAGAGATCAGTCTCTCTAATTCCTCTTTCAGGCTTTGATAACCCTCCGGGGTCATGGGCACTCTCATAATTATCCTGTTGCCTCCTAAAAAAATATCCCCTCCTCGATATGAGGAAGGGATATGTTATCGCTCTTTGGTATTGCTATTTATCCTGTTCCAAAGGTATCCCGAGCAGACCTGCGGCTATGTTAGCGTTGATGCTCATCAGTGGCGTAAGCTTCTCTGGCGCAGGGTCAGCAAGGATCTCGAAGATCTTCTTGTCTATAAACAGACTGAGATTAAGGAGATTGTTCTTCATATCCAAGGGCAGCGGGTTTTCAGGCTTTGCAATCTCAGTCTGTAGTATAGTCCAGACGCTCTGATTGTAGCGCAAGGCCCTCTCAAGCCTTTCATTTCTATCTGGCGCACCCCAGTTGTCTTGGCAGTCCTTTAACATCAGCGCGCAGCGAACCAATATGGATGCCTCCAACTCCCTTCCTGATTCAAAGGTCTCCTGCTCAACAACTGATATACCCAAAAGCCCCGCAGCTATGTTGGCATTTACTCTTATAATAGGGGTCAGTTTTTCAGGGGCAGGGTCAGCAAGGGCCTCCAACATCTTCTTGTCCACAAAGAGGCTTAAGTTAAGGATGTTTTGTTTGATCTCAAGGGGCATTGGGTGGTCAGACTTGGAAAGCTCTGTCTGTAGTATGCTCCATACGGACTGGTTGTAATTCAATGCCTCTCTAAGCTTTGTATCCCTGTCAGAGGCGTTCCAATTATCTTGACAGTTTTTTAGCATTTGCATTGCAGTGATAAGCACAGAGGCCTCAAGAGTGCGTCCCTCAAAATCTTCTTTCTTCAAATCAGTCATATTCTTACCCCCTAATTTTTTTTATTGAGACAAAAAAAATTATTAAAGGATACTATTTCAAGTCAGTTATGTCAATACAGCCCCTGTCAAGTGTCAAGGCAAAATAGAAATGTCCTGTTTCTGGCAAAATAGAAATGTCCTATTTTATGCTACTGCCTCCAAAGGAGGATTGTTTATCTTACTTGCTGCTTTTCTGTATGTCATTCTCCATGGGTGATCCTGTGGAGGAAC
>CALEDV010000036.1 GCA_937949555.1 uncultured bacterium
TCTCTTTCCTTCAGAAGCTCTGTTTTGACAGTTCTAATGCTCCTTACGCTACAGCAGTAAAACTCACCCTTGGGGTTCAAACAACTACTGCTGTTTAACGCTTCAGTCGCAAAGAACTGTTGCCAAAACATCGCTATTCACTTCAGAGACCCATCCTTACCGCTGGATTTGGGTATTTAATCAGTCCTTTGTAAAAAACCCCACCAAAGCCTGAAAGACTTATAGCGCTAAAAAACCACAATCTCCTTATTTTTTATATGTCTCTGTATAAACCTTAAATTGCCGATAGGAGTAAGAGGGTGTGCTGAAAGGGCTTTATTGCCACACCCTTTTACGAGACCTCTGGACCTTCACAGACAATGCCAAACTAATCACCCCTTGGTGACTGAATGACCTATGGCCCTTTTTAATAAACCCTGTGGCAGTATAAAGGCTTTCAGACATGCCCTCTTGCTCCTACAGTTTTCTATCGGCAATTTAGGGACCCTAATTGGTAATTGTAATACCCTGTAGAATTTGTGTAGATTATATGCTCCTTTAAAATTGTGAGGATCTGTTTTAGTGAAACCAGTACAGATAAAGAGGCTTTTAGACAGGCTTTATGAGGATTACAACTATCAGGAACGGATCTATTTCGACCCCGTCGAGTTTCCCCATAGATACAAAAATACACAGGATATTGAGGTGGTATCCTTTATATCCACTTGCCTTGCCTATGGCCAGGTGTCTGTTTTTAAAGGGGTATTAGAGAGGATATTCTCAAAGATGGGCGCAAGTCCCTATGATTTCTTGACCTCCTTTGATGTACATAAGCATGGTGGTTTGTTTAGGGGTATTAAATATAGGTTCAACACCAATGATGATATCCTCGGTCTCTTAAACACCCTTGCTATTGTATTGAGAAGGCATGGTTCTTTAAGAAGGTCCTTCCTCTTAGGATTTAGTAACCAGCACGAAAACACTATACCTGCCCTCTCTGTCTTTGTGGATACATTGCTTTCTATAAACACCACTGATGTCTATGGATCAAACCTTAAGCCAGCAGGATACACACAGTTTTTTCCAAGACCCTCTGCTGGGAGCCCCTGTAAGAGGATGAACCTATTGCTAAGGTGGATGGTGCGTGAGGGCAACACCGACTTTGGTTTGTGGTCTGAGGTCCCTAAGGATAGGCTGCTCATCCCCCTTGACACGCACATTGCGAGGATAAGTAGATGTATTGGGCTTACCAGAAGGGCAACGGCAGATCTGAAGATGGCAATAGAGATTACAGAGACCCTCAGGGGGTTTGACCCTGAAGACCCAGTAAAATATGACTTTGCCCTCTGCCATCAGGGTATATCGAGGCTATGCTCACCTAATAACTGCAAAGGCTGTTACCTTAAGAGGAGTTTATGAGAGATATCCTGATTTGAAATGTCTAAGCTATAAAGGGTCTTAGTGAAGGCAAAGTCTTTGAAATGTTCGAATCTGGGTATCGCTAAAGCCTTTTGTCTTCCCTGCTATTTGGTGGCAATCTTTGGTTTCAAAATTGCCGATAGGAAAAAGGTGGGTATGCCGAGAAAGGGCTTTATTGCGACACCTCCTTGTAAGACCTCTTGCCCTCTAAAGACAATGCAGAGGTATTAACCTTTGGGTAACTTGAAGCAACCTGAAGACGAGGGCCCTCTTTAGATAATCTTGTCGCATTATAAAGGCTTTGAGGCATACCCCCTTTCTTTGTTATAAATTCCTGAGGGCAATTTTGGGTGGTGGGAGGGATTGCCTAAAAGTTTAAAATAAATATGTTATAATCTTAACCAAATCTTTTTATCAGGACAGCCAATGGAAAACATAAACTTCCTTATTGTTGATGACTCTACTACGGTAAGAAAACTCGTTAAGAAGGTTATTGAGACCCGTTTTGGTTTTAATAGGATCCTGGAGGCCTCAAATGGCCAAGAGGCACTAAACATAATCAAGACCAAACAGGTTGACATTATTATATCTGACTGGGATATGCCCAAGATGACCGGCGATGAGTTCCTCTATGAGATCAAAAACAACCCAAAGACCAAGCACATCCCCTTTATAATGATGACCACCCATGGTGAGAAAGACTTTATTATAACAGCCATACAGTTAGGCGTCAGTCATTATCTGGTAAAGCCCTTTACCCCAGCAGAGTTAGAGGATTCTATAAGAAAGTCATGGAACATGGCCACAAAGCGTAGTGCACCACGCTTTGCCTCACTACCTCCTCACACAGCCCTCATAAGGGTTAATGAGAAGTTACAGATACCGGCATCGGTGGTTAATATAAGTCGCACTGGTGTATTGTTGCGTGCCCCTTATCACCAAGAGATAGTGCTCTTTGGGTATTTCAATCTTTACATTAAGGCAGAAAAGAACGCAAAAAAAGAATACTGGCTCTTAGGCCCCCTCAATGGTAAGGTAGTTAGGCTTGAGGCAGAAAACAGCATTAGCGATGAAGCAAAAACTACCCTAATAGCCCAGTATTTTGACCCAAAACAGATCAACAAAGAGGCAGAAAAGACCTTTCTTGCCTTCTTAAAATGGCTCAATGAAAGGACCCCTGACTCCATCCCTGCTGAATAGGAGAACTATTGGACTTTATAGCTAAATGGATTGCCTGGGAGGTGACAAGGCGGTGTAACCTTCGTTGTATCCACTGCCGCTCCTCCTCAGAGCTCGAATCTAAAGGTCATCCCGATTTCACAACCCAAAGGGCCTTTGGCATAATTGACGATATTAGCGATTATGCCAAACCAGTAATGGTGCTCTCTGGAGGGGAGCCCCTCTTGAGGGAAGATATCTTTGAGATAGCCCGTTATGGCACAGAAAAAGGACTAAGGATGTGTCTTGCCACTAATGGGTCTTTGATAACTGAATCCATATGCGATGACATCAAGTCTGCGGGTATAAAGATCGTCTCCATGAGCCTTGATGGTTCTACCGAAGGGGTTCATGACAATTTTAGAAATCAGCAAGGCTCCTTTAGGTCTATAATAAAGGCATCCCAACTCTTTAAGAGTAAGGGCATTGAATTTATTATCAACTCATCCTTTACCAAGAGAAATCAAGAGGAGATACCAAAGGTCTATAGACTGGCAAAGGAATTAGGCGCCACTGCATGGTATCTGTTTATGATAGTACCTACAGGCAGGGCAGAGGAGATCATCAGTGAGTTGATATCAAAAGAGGACTACGATGGTATCTTAGACTGGCATTATCAAATGGAGAAGGACGAAAGAGACCTGCTTGTGCGCCCAACCTGTGCACCGCAATATTATAGAGTGGTTTTGCAAAGGTCCAGAGAAGAGGGTAATAAATTTGAGCGTAGGACATTGAAATTCTCCACTGGAGGGTCAAAGGGCTGCCTTGCAGGGCAATTGATATGTCTCATTAATGTAGACGGTGATGTCTATCCCTGTAGTTACTTCCCAAAGGCAGCAGGCAATATCTTTACAAAAAGCTTTAAGGAAATATGGGAACATTCTGAATTGTTTAAAGAAATGAGAGACTTTAAGTCCTACAAAGGGAGATGCGGTGTATGTGAATACCTCAATGTCTGTGGTGGTTGTAGGGCAAGGGCCTATGCCCTTAGGGGTGACTACTTAGAGGAAGAACCCTACTGTAGCTACGTCCCTAAGAGGTACAACCCCCCTGATGAGGGAAAAGAGGCAAGATGAACAGGACCTTTATAGATGCCTGTAAGGGGCAAGAGACGGATTATACACCCATTTGGATCATGCGTCAGGCAGGCAGGTACCTGCCTCAGTACCAGAAGATTAGGGAAAAGGTAGATTTCCTCACCCTCTGTAAGACCCCAGGGCTTGCGGCAGAGGTAACAATACAACCCCTCGATATCCTTGGTGTAGATGCAGCAATACTATTTTCAGATATCCTCATACCCTTAGAACCCATGGGTTTTGATCTTGAATTCTCTGAGAAGATAGGCCCTGTTATACACAACCCCATCAGGGACAGGGAGACCCTATCATCTATCACAAGCTTTAATCCTGAGGCCGTCTCTTTTGTGGTTGATACAATAAAGATACTGAAGAGGTCAATCAAGGTGCCCCTCATTGGTTTTTCAGGGGCACCCTTTACCCTCGCTACCTATGTTATTGAAGGGGGGACATCAAAAAACTTCATCAACACTAAGGGGTTACTATACAGAGAGCACTCTTTATTTGAACAGATAATGGAAGGGCTCACAGAGATGGTAAAGGACTACCTGCTGATGCAAATCAGGGCAGGGGTGGATGCAGTGCAGATCTTCGATACCTGGCTTGGCATACTACCCCCAGAGGAGATATTATCCATTACTTCAAATTATGTTGCCTATCTAATTGAGGAGCTTAAGAAATATGCCGATATACCCATTATCTACTTTCCCTTCAATTGTGGTTCCTCACTGCATCTTTTAAGACAACTACCCATTGATGTCCTTGGCCTTGACTGGCGTATCGAACCATTAAGGGCCATAGAAATGACTGGCAAGGACGTATCCATTCAGGGTAACCTCGACCCCTGTGTGTTATTTGGTTCAAGGGAGACGATCACCAAAAAGACCATAGAGATCCTCAGGTCTGCCAAAGGTGCAAGGGGGCATGTATTTAATTTAGGCCATGGTGTCTTGCCTGAGACGCCTGTAGATAATGTCAAGTTTTTAGTAGACACGGTTCACCAACTAAGTTCAAAGGAGAGGAGAGATGGTTAATCTTGGCGTGCTTGCCTCTGGAAGGGGTTCAAATTTTCAGTCAATTATAGACGCGATCGAAGAGGGCAGCCTAAGGGCAGACATAAAGGTACTCATCACAGACAAACCAGATGCCTTGGCAATAGATAGGGCAAAGAGGCATGGTATCAAACATATATACCTCAATCCTAAGGAATATGACTCTAAGGACGCCTTTTTTGAGGCAATAACCGAGGTATTGCTCAATATGCAAGTTGAGTTAGTAATACTTGCTGGCTTTATGAGGATTGTTGGTAAGCCCCTCATTGACGCATTCCCATATAAGATAATGAATATCCACCCCGCACTTCTTCCCTCATTCCCGGGGCTACATGGTCAAAAAAAGGCAGTTCAGTATGGTGTAAAGATTAGTGGCTGCACAGTGCATTTTGTAGACGAGGGTATTGACACAGGACCAGTTATAATACAGGCTGCCGTACCCGTAAGCGATGATGATACAGAAGAGAGCTTGTCTGAGAGGATCCTTAGGCTTGAGCATAAGATATATCCCGAGGCCATCAGGCTATTTGAGCAAGGGAGATTATCCATCCAGGGCAGGACAGTAAAGATAAAGTCTCAAAGGGCTCAGGAGGCCTTTCTTATCAATCCACCTATTGAACTGCATTGAAGATTACTGGGGGAGTCGATAAGGGTAGGACGATAAGGATAAAGCGATCCTATTTATCCGATAACCTTAGGCCTACCTCTCAGAAGGTAAGAAAGGCCTTATTTGACATATTACAAGATAGGATTATTGGGGCACTTTTCCTTGACCTTTTTTCAGGTACAGGGGCAATAGGGCTTGAGGCAATGAGTAGGGGTGCAAAGAGGGTGGTATTTGTAGAGCACAAGAGACATCTTATAAATAGCTTGAAATTTAATTTGCAACTCATTGACCAAAGGAACAATATCGAGATTTATCACGGAGATGTAACTGTGTACCTGAGGCATACAGAAGACCAGTTTGACATCGTATTTGCAGACCCACCCTATGAATACGATGGATATGAAGGATTGGTTGGGCTTGTCTCACAAAGGAACCTATTATCTAAGAATGGCCTATTGGTTATCGAGCATTCCTCAAAGGTTAATATCAAAGATGTCACTGAGACCTTGTGCCTTAAGAAGGCCTATAGGTATGGCGATACAACCCTGAGTCTTTTCAGGCAAAGGGTAAGCGAAGGCTTAGCAGAAATATGATTATCCGCAATATAACCGCTGTTTGGGGATGGATTATATGTTGTGCATTCCTAATTAATTAAAGTGATATATTAAAAAGTCAATAGATTTTTTTAAGGAGTAAGATGAAGACAGCCATATATCCTGGAACCTTTGACCCTATAACAATGGGGCATTTAGACCTATTAAAAAGGGGGCTACAGATCTTTGACAAAATGATTGTAGCAGTGGCCATCAATCCCAAAAAGAGTCCCCTTTTCAGCCTTCAGGAGCGTCTTGACCTTATTAAGGCATCTATCAGAGATTACGATATCCATAGGATCACCGTAGATGCATTAAGTGGTCTGGTCGTTGATTATGCCTCAGAACTAGGGAGTGTTGCCATATTAAGGGGCCTGAGGGCTGTATCGGACTTTGAGTTTGAACTACAGATGGCCCTTATGAACCGTAGGTTAAACAACAAGATAGAGACCGTATTTATGATGCCCTCAGAGGAATATACCTTTCTGACCTCAACCATTGTTAAGGAGGTAGCCTACTTTGGTGGTTCAGTAAGAGCCTTAGTCCCTCCCATAGTTGAAGAGGCCCTAAGGATGAAGTTTAATGCCCCTCAGGGTCTCTGAGGTAGTATCTTTTTTTTGATACCAGATACTCCTGCTGCACATAGCCACCAAAGTCATGGGGGTATTTGTAGCCTTCTCCATAGCCCAACCCTTTTGCCTCCCTGTAGTGATTGTCCTTAAGGTGATCTGGCACATCGAGTGTCCTCTCTTCTTGCACATCTTTCAATGCATTTTCTATAGCCTGATATGAGGCATTGCACTTTTTTGCCAGGGCCACATAGATTGCAGCTTGAGCTAATATTATCCTGGCCTCGGGCATGCCAATGACCTCCACAGCCTTAAAGGCAGATGTGGCAACCACAAGGGCCATAGGGTCAGCATTACCAACATCCTCTGAGGCACATATCAGTATCCTACGGGATATAAATCTTGGGTCTTCCCCAGCATATAGCATCTTAGCAAGGTAATAAACCGTTGCATCGGGGTCAGAGCCTCGCATACTCTTAATGAAGGCCGATATATTATTGTAGTGGTCGTCTCCATCCTTATCATATCGGATAGATTTTTTTTGAATGACCTCTTTGACCCTTGTTAAATCTACATAAATCTTGTTTGCGCCTTCCTCTTCATTGATGGCTACGATAAACTCAAGGGTGTTCAGCGCCCGCCTTGCATCACCTTCTGCATTAAGAACCATGTATTGCACTGCATCATCAGTAATTTCTATGTTTTTGGCCCCTAAACCCCTATCTCTATCAGCTAATGCCCTTTTGAGTATCAATAAGATGTCATCTTCAGAAAGGGGTTTAAATTCATAAACTTGACTCCTTGATATCAAAGCCTTATTTACATAAAAAAAGGGGTTCTCCACAGTGGCAGCAATCAATTTGATATTGCCTTGCTCCACATCTGGCAAAAGGGCATCCTGTTGTAGTTTATTAAAACGATGGATCTCATCAATAAAGAGCAATGTCTTTCTGCCTGCTGATCTATCTTTTCTTGCTAAGTTTAAGGTCTTTTTTAATTCGTCAATGCCGACCGTTGCTGCATTCAACCCTTTGAAATCAGACCTTGTGCAATTTGCAATGATCCTTGCCAGGGCAGTCTTTCCTGTGCCAGAGGGTCCGAAGAGTATAATTGAGCTTATTACATCCTTATCGATAGCCCTTCTTAAGACCCCTCCCTCACCAAGTATATGCCTTTGCCCAACAAACTCATCGATGGTTAATGGGCACATCCTGTGGGCGAGTGGGCTATCTTTGCTGCTTATAGTAGTAGGGTAGGGAGGTAACGGGTCAGCAAAGAGGGACATCTATTTGATCTTGCCTAACATCTTAATGAACAACCTTAAGAGCTCAGGGTCATAGTCACCTGTGTCTTTGGCTATAATCTGAAGGGCGTAAAAGGGGGTAAAGGCTGGTTTATATGGCCGTTGGGTAGTGAGGGCATCATAGCAGTCTGCGATAGCAGTGATCCTTCCGAACAACTTAATATCCTTACCCGAGAGTTTGTGAGGATAACCTTTGCCTGTGAGTTTCTCATGATGTTGTATAAGGGGGATAATAGAATCCTCATGGATATCCTTGCGTTCTTTGATGATCTTTTCACCCTCTATGACATGATTCTGAATAATCCTATACTCAATATTATCAAGTTTACCCTGTTTGTTAAGTACTTCATGGGGTATAGTACTCTTGCCAATGTCATGCAGCATTGCCCCTGCACCAAGGTTCTCAACCTCGCTCCTCTTAAGACCTAATTCTACAGCAAGACCAATAGCGAGCACAGCAACATTGACACTATGGGTATAAGTATAATAATCGTAATTTCTCAGAGAGAGCATATCATATATAGATTCCTTATTTTCAAGGATATTGTCGATCATATTATTAACAGCCTTTTGGGATTGCTTGATAGCCTCTCCGCTGCGAGGGTCATCCAGTAGTTTCTTCATAAGTATTTTAGAGCTTTCCCTTAATGCTACTGATTTAAATTTGCTTTTTTCTACTCCAGTAGCAGTAGAAGCATGAAACAAACTGTTTATATATTGTTCATAAAGATCAATATCCGACTTCTTGATTACCAGGTCGCCCTCAACAAGCCTTATGTCGGGCAATACAGAAGGAGACTGTTCAGTAGCCTCAATGATGGTCTTTTGATCAAATTTGTTCATCAAGAAGATACTAAAGGGAACCTCAGTTCCTGGCAGCATAAGACTTTTATCTATTTGGTGGTGGGTATCTTTTACAAAGGAGTAATTCTTAAATAGGACTGGATTATCTAATACCGAATCCTTAGGAGACTCTTTTTTAGCCTTGTAAATCTCAAGGGCTTTTTGGTCTGTCTTGTGTATGTATATCTCATTGATACCCTTTGCCTTCAGGGTGTCCTTTGCAAAATTAGTATATATCGTTCCCTTGTTAAAAACCTGCTTTAAAATCCCCTTGTCCTTAACATAGACATCAAAGGGTAATCTGGTACCTGTTTTGATGGCATCAATAGACAATCCTATCTCAGCTCTCTCTCCAATGACCCTTGTGCTTATACCCATGATAGATATTATAGCAAAAAAATTTACTTTGAAGGTAATATATTTCATGTTATATATACTTATAGCCATGCTCTTGTGGAGTTCCCTCGGAATAATTATCAAATCCACCACCTTAGCCATAAAAGAACTAATATTTTATTCTAACCTTCTATCATCTTTTATTCTATTAACATACATTATATACATTGATTACAAGATGTTATGGCTTAAAACATCAGGATTATTTTTAATATTTCTTCTCTCCCTTGTCAGTTTATTTAACACCTTTACTTTTTTTTATGCCTATAAACACACCACTGTTGCCTTAGCCGTCTTAACCCACTATACAGCACCGTTTTTTGTTGCAATCCTTGCCTCAATCTTTTTAAAGGAAAGGATAACCTTTAAAATAATAATATCTATAATATCTGCTACCGTTGGCATGTATTTAATCCTTGATATTAGCTTTGTAGAGCTCATAAGACAGGTTGAGGAAAGAAACGAGCATACCCTTGGAATACTATCTGGATTAATGTCCGGGTTTTTTTATGGCCTTTTAATTGTATTGTATAAAAAGGTATTGCCAAGCATCAAGACTCTTCCATTAATTAGCCTTCAAAACCTTTTTATTACCCTTATGTTGCTTCCGATAGTTTCTATTCCCGTGAATCTCAAATTAACTTTGCCTGTTATACTGTTTATTGGTATAGTCCAATCAACGGCTGCCCCTTTAATATACCTTAAAGGCGTTAAGCAGGTTAGGGCAAACACTGCGGCAATCTTGGGTTATATTGAACCTCTATCGGCAATACTACTTGGCATTATTTTCCTTGGAGAGGCAGTAAAGTCTATGACTATAATAGGGGGACTATTGATATTAATCTCTGGACTTGTCTGTTCTTTCAACCAAAACAGATAAATCTACCAACATAAAATAGCCTTTTTTACGATAATTATTCCCATAATGATACTCTGATCCGATTTATTAACCCAATTCGAAAAAAACTCTCTTTTAATAAAAACCACAGGAATTATTATTATTCTCCTATAAAATAGCCTGTTTTATGATAATTATTCCTATATAATTTTACATAATACATCTTATCAGTCATTATGTTTAAACAGGTTCTGTTAAAAAGTTGTTACCAGATTGTAATTTTTGCTGCCTTAGGCTTTTTAATTAAAGGGGTTGTAAAAATTGTATAATAACTTGGCAGTTAGAAAAACATTAAATTCTAAACAGTTCATATCAAATTTTGGGCTTTCCATAAACCTCTGTCCCATTGAACTTAGTAAGCTGAATGTATATAAGACTTTTTTCTTTGACATTAAAAGGCGGTTCTATGGAGGCCTTGATATAATTGTTAGTGGTGCCCTCAATCTTATCTGGATATATCTTTTCTACAATTAAATCAGATACTTTACCAATTTGGCTCATTACAAATTGCTCCCTCTTATAGGCAGAAAGCCTTATTAGGGCCTCTGACCTCTTCTTTATATCATTAAAATTAGTACTCTGTCTCATTGAGGCGGCTAAGGTGCCTTTCCTTGGCGAAAAGGTAAAGACATGTATATATGAAAGGGGTAATTGCTGTAATAGATCAAGGGTCTCAGCAAACTCCCTCTGACCTTCAGTGGGAAATCCAACTATTATATCACAACCTATTGAAATATCAGGATAAAGTGCCTTTAGTTGTAAGACCTTTGATTGGTATTCAGCCCTGAGGTATGGCCTACCCATGTCTGTAAGGACCCTATCTGATCCGCTCTGAAGTGGTATGTGTAGGTGCTTACAGATCCTCTTGTCTCCAATAATATCAATTAGTTCTGTATCAATATGGTTGATCTCGATCGAACTTATCCTCAGCCTCGCTATAGTGGTGCCGTTCAGTATATGTCTTAATAGTCTTTTGAGGTCATATCCCTCGTATTCATAGGCCCCTATGTTTGTGCCTGTTAATACTATCTCATTGAACCCCTGTGTCTCATAGAACTGGATCTCGTTGATAACCTTATCAATAGAGACACTTTGTCCCTTCCCCCTTGATAGTGGTATAGTGCAATAGGTACATTCGTTGGCACACCCCTCTTGTATCTTGATAATTGGCCTTGCCCTTGAGTGTATATGAGAGGTTATATTTGATGTTGAATCGAAATAATTTGGTATTAACTCTTTGTTATTATTAGGTATTAACTGTAGTCTTTTGACCTCTGAGAGCTCTTTTATATGCAGCTGGCCGTAACAGCCTGTTACGATTATCTGTCCCTTTGTCTTGAGGGCCCTATTGATGAGTTGTCTTGACTGATAGTCTGCCTTGGCAGTAACAGCACAGGTGTTGATTATACACAGGTCAGGGTCTTCATTTAGTCTTACGACCTGATGTTGCTTGAGTAGGGCCTCTTTTTCGATATACAGGCTCTCAGCCTGGTTCGTCCTGCAACCAAGGGTCAATATGGTTATCTTCATGGCCTCTCAACATCAGCCTCGAGGGAGTGTCTGTTTGCCTTTTTAATTTGGATTTTTAAAATGCTGCCATAAGGTATTGAATTCTTGGAATTAACATAAACAATCTTATTTGTCCTTGTCCTCCCCATGAAGTCAAAACCTGCCCTATCGCTTGGGGATTCAATGAGGACCTCAAGATAGCTATCAATCAGTCTCTTGTTCTTCTTTTCAGTGATCTCATCCTGTAAGGTATTTATCTCTTGAAGCCTCCTGTCCTTTGTATCCTCATCTAATTGCTCAGGTAACCTTGAGGCTGCAGTGCCCGCTCTTGGTGAGTATTTGAAGGTAAATAATCCATCAAATTCAATATCTTTTAATGCCTTTAGGGTAAGGTTATGATCCTCTTCAGTCTCACCAGGAAAGCCGGCTATAATGTCTGAGGTAATAGCTATATCAGGGCACCGGCCCCTGAGTCTTTGAATCTTTTCGAGGTACTCTTCGTAGGTGTATTTACGATTCATCAGTTGTAGTATCCTTGAAGAGCCTGACTGCAAGGGCAGGTGTATATGTTCACATAGTTTTTTTAATCTGCCGAAGGCCTCTATTAAATCATCTGACAGATCCTTTGGATGGGAGGTCATAAACCTTATCCTTTCAATACCCTCAATAGAATCTATATATCTCAAAAGCCCAGCAAAACTCACATCACCCTTGTAGGAATTTACATTTTGACCTAATAGCATGACCTCTTTATAGCCTTTATTTGCTAACTCTTTGATTTCATTTATTATATCTTCACTCGCCCTACTCTTCTCCCTGCCCCTTGTAAAGGGCACAATACAGTAGCTACAGAAATTGTTACAGCCATACATTATGTTGACCAGTGCCTTTAGGGTGTTTTTGCGTTTAGATCTGAAATTCAACTCTAATATTTGGGGGTTATCCTCAGTGATAATCTGGCTGTTTAGGGCATTGAGGTCTTTAAAGGCATGGATGTTTTGTGTGCCTACCACATAGTCTACATAGGGTGCCCTTTTTATAATGGCCATACCCATTTGTTGGGCAATACATCCTGCTACTGCGATCTTTAAGGCAGGTCTCCTCTTTTTTAGGCCCTTGAAGCGACCAAGCTGACTGAAAAACTTATCCTCGGCCTTCTGCCTAATGCTACAGGTGTTAACAACAATAAGGTCGGCATCAACAACCTTATCGGTGTTTAAATAACCCTCTGACTCAAGGATACCTGCAATCCTCTCAGAGTCACGGTCGTTCATCTGACATCCAAAGGTTATTATGTGATACTTCTTGATCTCCTACCCCCCTACCCTGTCTTGTTGTATCTTGAATGTTGCCCTACTATAATTATAACTTATTGTTATTCAGAGGGTTACATTTGTAAAATTAAGGTATCTCTGGATGTGTTATCTTGAGTTCTTCGCCTGTCAATGCCTCTATCAGAAAGGTCTTTAGATATGCCTTCTCAGTGGTCGTGAGATTAAGGGGCCTTAACGCCTTATTCCCCTCTCCACCACCTCTATTGAAGAAATCTATTACCTCCTCAAGGCTTTGATAGTACCCATTGTGCATATATGGTGCAGTCTTAGATACTTCCCTTAAGGAAGGGGTCTTAAAGGCCTTCCAGTCTTTTTTATCTTTAGTTATCAGATATCTACCCAAATCTTCTTTAAGTAATTTGTAGTCTTTATAGCCATGGATCTTTGCAACAAACCTCCTGGTGATAGCTATCTGTGGGTCTTCTATGTGCTCAGGCCTCTCAGGGACCCCGAGATGATGGAACTTATTGTCCATAAGGGCCTTGCCATAGTGGCACTTTATGCAACCTGCCTTACCAACAAAGAGTTCCATGCCCTTTTTTGCATCCTCTGATAGGGCATTTGTGTCACCTTTTAGATACCTATCCAAAGGGGCATTTCTTGAGATCAGGCTTTTCTGAAAGGCAGCCAAGGCCTTTGCAATACCTTTAAGGGATACCTCTTCGTTGAGTGCATCCTTAAAATCTCTATTATATTCAGGAACTTGTCTAATCTTCTCCTCAAGGTAATCTAGATTTAGATTCATCTCAAAGGATGACATTATGGGGAAAGGGGCCTGTTCTTCCAATGTCTTAGCCCTACCATCCCAAAAAAAGTATCTGTGCAATACAGAGTTTATTACCGTAGGGGTGTTCCTCCAGTTCTTCGTTGTGGGATAACTTAGTGATATCTCCATACCATCGGTAAAGGCCATATCTGGTATGTGACAGGTAGCGCAACTCATTGTGCCATCACCTGATAGGCGACGGTCAAAGAAGAGTCTTTTGCCAAGTTCTATGGCTTTATATCCTTTGTTATTTTCTGACAGGGGTAGTGAGTCTATAGGCTCAAGGGTTTTTGCCGCGGGATTACCTGTTAAAAGGATTATGAAACATAGGGTTACAACTAATATGTTATTGCTTGACATTCCTTAACTCCTCATCAATGATCCTTTTGTAATAATCATAGGGTCTGTTGCCTACTATCTTAATCCCGTTAATAAAAATTGTAGGAGTATTATAAAGGTCTAATGATTGGGCAAGCTTCAGGTCCTTTTCTATTAATGGAGCAAACTTTTTCTTGTCCATGGCCTCTTTAAACCTTTGCATATCCAACCCTATCTCAGTGGCATACTGCTCTAAACTCCTTCTATCAAGCCTTGGAGACCTCTTTAGTAGTAACTCGTGCATCTCCCAGAATTTGCCTTGCTCATGGGCAGCTAAGGCAGCTTCTGAGGAAATAAAGGCAAAGTCTCTGTATTTATAAGGATAATGCTTTATAACGAGCCTTACTTTCCCCTTGTACTCCCTCATAATCTTCTGGATGGCAGGACCGACACCCACACAATGGGGTCATTGATAATCAAGAAACTTTATAATCCTAATAGGTGCATTCTCAGGCCCCTGATAGGGGGAGTTGTCCACAGGCACAGAGACACGATGCTCAGCGCCTAAAGAATGGAATAAGGGAAGTAGCAAGCTTAAGGCGATAATAAATATACTGGAAATGAGCTTTCTCATCGTTACATTATCCTGAGTTAATTATATTTCGAGGGCCACTTTGTCTCTACCTGCATTCTTTGCCTTATAAAGGGCACAATCAGCCAATTTTATCAACTCTTCTGCCTCTTCCATACCTGAATTCATCTGCGCTACCCCAGCGCTGATAGTCACCTTGACCCCGATTCCCTTGTGTTCAATCTTATTATCTCCTATTGCCTTTCTTATCCTTTCGGCCACAAATAGGGCAGATGTACAGTTTGTATCAGGCAATATGCAACAGTATTCCTCGCCACCATATCTACCAATTACATCAATATCCCTTAGGTTATCTCTACCAATAGCGGCAACTGTCTTTATTATCAAATCCCCAAAGATATGCCCATAGGTGTCGTTTATCTCTTTAAAGTGGTCAATGTCAAATAATATCAAGGAAAGGGGTCTACAATGCCTCCTGTGTCTCTCCCACTCCTCTTGAAGCCTCTCCTCAAGGTACCTACGGTTGTATAGGCCCGTAAGCATATCGGTCCTTGACATATTCAAGAGCTTCATTTGATATAAAACCAGTTCGGTCATATCATACACAGTAATACAAATGCCTGTTATTGCACCATCTTCACCCCTTATAGGGAACATAGAGCAGCTCTGTTGCATGTGCTCAACGGGATTGTTTGCAAAGGCACTTATAGGTTTAAAGGGGAAGAGGTATTGGTGGAGTTTCTGAGATATAAACACAAAATTACCAAAGGATAGGATAGACCTACAGTTTCTTATGAATTGTGGGTTTCTGAGATTTGGATAAACATCAAATATGTTTTTACCTAAGATAGATGCCCTCTCGACCCCACTGTGTATCTCCATCCACCTGTTCCAGTACTGGATAGAATACTCGGTGTCAATGACCGTAATGCCACAGTTAATGGTGTCAGCTATTTGCATTCCTAAAGACACAGATAGTGACTCCTATCATACATAGTTACTTATAAACAGACCTATTGAGTCCTTCAACCAATTTATAGAGTCATAACTGTTTACCAAAAACAAAAAGCCATTGACATCCTTAGACTCAAAATGAAAGACCGTCTTAAGCATTATCACATAACTATTTGGTTTAAATAACTCATCGGAGACCTTTTCTGGGCTGTAGTAACCACCTATATAACGAGGCGGCATGTATATCACATTATCAGAGAGCACCTCTGCCAATTTACTCACACAGGCCCCTATGATAATATTGCCAATTTCAATGAGGGTCTCCTGGGCAAGTTGGTCCACGGAATAGTCATCGAGTTTTAATAGATCACTATGGCCGAGCAAGGAGAGTATCTCTTCAGAGTTTTCATAGGACATGACTAAAAAGGCAATCCCCCTTATCTTGCCAATGTAGTACTGCTCCACAATGTTGATACCCGTTGATGAGTTTAGTTCCTTTTCAATGTATGAGGATATCTCATTTGGGTTCATAAGATTGATAACAGGCACATTCAAAAATACATACATACCCAAAACATCTGCCAGGGACGCAGCAGCATTACCAAAGGCGAGGTTGATTATCTCCCTAAGGGCATCTTTCTCAAAGTCCGTCAGTTCGATATTCTTATCCATAAAGGTCTCGTGATTTACTTAAAATCTCTTCAGCCTTCTTCAAGGCATCGATTACCTCCTCTTTGATAGGAGGCTTTTTCAGGGCCATGAAGGCGCCTAAGGACATAACCCTCTCTGTAGTCTTTTTCTGTATGTCTGCAGTGAGTATTATCACAATTGCCCTTTCGTCTATCTTTCTTATCTCCTCTAAGGTCTTAAAACCATCCATCACTGGCATAGTGAGGTCTAAGAGGGTAATGTCGGGGTGTATCTCCCTGTATTTTGCAAGGCCTGATGCGCCATCGGCTGCTTCATAAATATCAAACTTATCTAAATTTGATATACATTTCTTCACTGCCATACGGGCAAGCAGCGAGTCGTCTATCAACAACAATCTTAACTTCATTAAATATAACCTCCTCATTTTGTAAGAAAGAAGACCTATTTCGTTGAAGATTTTAACAGATACAGGCTTATAAATAAAAGCCCCTCTTTGTAAATATCTCCCAAAAGCCCAATTGCCAACAGGAATTTATACAAAGAAAGGAGAGTATGCCTCAAAGGCCTTTATACTGCGACAAAGAGCCCACCTAATTTTTAGGTTGCTTCAGGTCAACCGAGGGTCAATACATCTGCATAGTTTTTTAGAGGACGAGAGGTCTTACAAAGAGGTGTCACAATAAGGCCTTTTCAGCCTTTTTCTATCGGCAATCTTGGAAGATGTCATAGGATAACACAAATCGCTACATTCAGGTTTTTTTAGGTCTATTTGAGACTTGATCCAATCTTAAATCCTGACCAGTCTTGGCTCAAAACACACCAAAGTATTTCCTATAAATGATTATTTATTAAGAAGTTATGCCTATTAAATTAAAAAAAGGTTTAGGAGTGGCTTTAACTTATTGATGCCTATATAACCCTAACTCGCCCTCCTTTATTGTAGGCCTCTAACAAAAACCTACCTCTTGCACTCCCTCTTTATACCATCGAGCAGGCTTACGATCTGGTCTGATAGATCCTCTATCTCTTTGTAAATCTTTTCAGCCTTCGCCTTGTCTCCCGAATAATAGGCCCTTAATGCCTCCTTACCCAATTCGTGTATCTTTGCATGAGGCTCATCAATCCTTTTATAACTTGGTAGGGTGCCACAGGATTCACGACCCTCACTGTCGTACCACTTACCAAACCTGCAGCCATGATGATCTGGCAACTGTGAAGGGTCAAGCTGCATCTCACCCTTGAGACAGGCGCCTATCTTATTTACAAAGACCCTATGATCTGTCTTTGCCACATCAAGTATCATAAATTCGCTGCCCTTAGACTTAAATCCCAAGGTAGAGGTTCTCAGTTCTTCAGCTACCTTTACAAGGGTAGTGACCTCATGCATCACATCACTGGACATCTTTTCTACATCCTTTGATATGTTTTGGGTCCTGTCAATACTCTTGGCGACCTGCTCTGCAGCCGCAGACTGCTCATCTACCGCCGTTGCTATCTGCGTTATCTGGTCTTTGACCTTTACCACAGCATCAACTATCTGATTAAGAGAATCCCCAACCTTTCTTATGTATTCCGTTGCCTTGTTTACATCCTCAGAGGACTCTGTCATTGTATGGGCTGTTGTGACAGATTCTGACTGGATAGCCTCAATCTTGTTTGATATCTCAACAGTTGCCTTTATGGTCTTTTCAGCAAGTTTTCTCACCTCATCGGCAACCACTGCAAACCCCCTCCCCTGTTCCCCTGCCCTGGCTGCCTCAATGGCGGCATTAAGGGCCAATAGGTTTGTCTGATCTGCAATGTCTTTGATTACGGTGATAATGTCACCAATCTCTGAGGCCCTCTTGTTTAACTTATCAACCATAGATGAGAGCTCTACCGTTGATGTATAAACCTTGTTTACGGTGTTTACGGCACCGTCGGCTATTTCTTTGC
Source organism: uncultured bacterium (assembly GCA_937949555.1). Classification (GTDB taxonomy): domain Bacteria; phylum Nitrospirota; class Thermodesulfovibrionia; order Thermodesulfovibrionales; family Dissulfurispiraceae; genus DUZI01. Next base: position 18,013 of record CALEDV010000036.1, read on the forward strand.
CCTCATAGGCTGTCTTCATCGCCTCCTCTGATGTATCTGCTGCCACAGAGGCGTTTCTTGCTATGTCTGTTATGGTCTGGCTCATCTCCTCTGCTGCAGTGGCAATCTGATGGGCTTGCATGGATTGCTCCTTTGACCCTTCAGCGGTCCTTTGTGACCTTACTTTTAGTGTATCAACTGCATTTACAACGCTATTTGAAGATGAAAGTATCTCATTGATGAGTTTGTTGAAAGAGTCAATCAACTTGTTTGTCTTCATTGCAAGGACACCGATCTCATCTTTGTCTTTATAGTGGGGGATGGTTACCCTCAAATCACCCTCAGCCACCTTGTCAATGCCCTCTATAATAGTCAACAGATACTTAACTACGCCTGTGACTATGAGTATTACACCCACAATTATCACTGCTGAGACCCCTAAGGTTACAAAGATGAGTGTTGTAACAAGCCTTGCTATGCTATCTTCAGTGCCTTTCATAGATATCAACCCAGCCATGACGCCCTTTGTCTCACCCTTAGGGTCAATCATTGGCACATAGCTAATGCTGTATCTCTGATTATTCAAGGTAATTCTATCAAAAAAGGCCTCCTTGGGTTTTAACCTTTTGATTATCTCATCAGACAATATAAGGCCATTGCCCTCACTTAGAGTTGATACATTGACCTTATTGCCAGAGAAGAATATAACATCCACATCAGCTATATCCTTTAGATAATTGGCTGTATCCTCTCTGAAATAACTACCCACTTTTAGGGTTCCCACAATCCTGCCCTTTGACCTCAAAGGGTACACGGCATCGTATGCCATCTCGCTGGTAGTAGGTGATATATCAAGCCCAGATGTAGGTTCTCCAGAAAGGGCCTTCTGGATCATCTCCAGTTTTGACTTGTCATCACCCTTTTTTTGAGGGTTATGGCCTCTCATGATCACAATACCCTGTTCATCGGTTACCTCAATGGTTCTAACCGTTGAATCCTTTTCATGGAGGGCCTTGAATTCAGTGACCATTAGTCTCTCAAGGGTCGCTATGTCCTTTTTGCCTACAGCATCTGCAATATCCTCCCGTCTTGAGAGCATATCAGTGTAAGTCAGTATCTTGTTTTTAATAGTCTCCCGTAGCTCTATGAGTGTATTTGTCGCTGTCTCTGCCTGTGCATTGAACCTTTCTAAAAGGGCTGATCTCATGGATATATAGGCTACAATCGAGACCAGGGTTGCTGTGATTAATACAGTTAAGACCGTACCAATAATGAGTTTTTTCTTGATGCTTAGATCCCCAATCTTCATAACTAATCCCCCTTAAAGTTATCAAAATTTGCAAATTACACTCTGTGTTTTTTTAAGAACACCATTATATATCACAACAAAAAAAAATGTAACCCCCCTAAAACCCCTGACCTGCAGCCAGTTTTTTTGAATAATAAAAGCAGGAATGTATAAGTAAAGAACTAAAGAAAGGGGTGCAAGAGATGAAGAGGAGGCAGGAATCCAAACCAAGCGGCTTTGTCATTCCTGCGGAGGCAGGAATCCATATTCCTTAGTCTTCTGGATTCCCCTTTACAGGGGAATGACAGCAAAGGGCAATCACTTGTGAATCTTGTCATTCCTGCGGAGGCAGGAATCCATACTCATAGTGCCACGCCACTCTTATTGCCTTATAACTATCTGTTACTGCAGAAGATGGGTTAGGGCATAAAATATGTTTTGACAAAAAGGTGCAGTACAACTTGACAGTACCCTCATATTTTAGAATCATCCTGTGAGAGATGACTTTATAATCTCATGATTTTCTAAAATATGAGGGTCATCATTAGATAATCGGCGTGCTATGTTGATATATTTTAATGCTTCATAGGTGTTGCCATTTCCATAATGTAGTAATGCCAAATTGTTATAGACATAGGCATAGTCAGAGCATGCATCAATAATATGATTGAGTAGTTTTTCTGCCTCTATGAAATCTTTGTTCAAGATCATCCCTTCTACCTGTTGATTCAAGTTAGTCACTACATCTACAACCTTTTGGATTTGATCTACCATCTTAAGATTATTTATATCCTTTGCAACCTCAAGGGCCTTAAAAAATCTCTTTTCGCCAAAGAGTCTTTCAAAATGCCTTGGTGTGCCATAGTATATAAACTCATTGCCCCATGTGCGTCTGATTTTCATAAAGTCATCGATCACAGCAAAGACCCTTTGAACATAATTAAATGGGGTCAAATCAGAGACCTTCTTATATCCCTTTGAGATTAACTCCGATCCAATAGCAGGCTCGTTTAAAACCCTTGAAATCACATCAACCAAGCTATCCTCATCTTTGGGGTCAAAATATAAAACCCCATCCCCCAATTGCTCCCTTGTCCCTGGAACATCTGATGCAGCAACTGGACATCCATGCATAAAGGCCTCAAGGGGTGGGATGTTATCTGGTCCAAAGAAGGTAGGGAAGACCATTAGCAAGGCATTCTGATATAGCCAATATAGAGTTGCTTTGCTAACAAATCCCTCAAACCTCACAATATCATCAATCTCTAATTCCTTGCATTTTTCCTTAACATACTCTAAGTTGCCATGGTCTGAACCTGTAAAGACTACGGGAACCTTCAATCCATATCTATCTTTTAACTGGCGAATTGCCAACAATATTAGGATATGATTCTTGTGTGGCCAAAACTGTGCAGGGTAAAAGAGGTATTTGCCTTTGATTTTTAAAAGCTCCTCTTTTGAGTTGTGATCTTTAATTAACTGGTCACCCAATTCAATTAGATCTTTGTCAACAGATTTCACTGCAAAAGGTATTACTACTACCCTTTCAGGCATGATCTTATAAAAGAACGATACCTCTTGTTTACCTGTCTCAGTCCCTGTGAGTATGTATGTAGCCCGAGTTAACAATCTTTCATAATGGTCATCCCTATCTTGCCACTGCCACCCTGATATGCTCACCTCAGGGAAGAAGGGTTGTCTTCTGTGCTGTAGATCCCATACAGGCAATATATATGGTACTTCAGGGATAAATGGCAATGCTGGTGTCAATGACCAAAGCAAAGCGATTGAGTCATCAATCAATGCCCTTTGACAATTATACGGTGTTATCGGGATCACTTTATTAAAACCCTCTGCAATATCTTGCGACAAAGATATCCCAGATTGGTGAAAAAGATAGAGGTCATAATCCCTTTTTGGACATTCTAAAAGCCCTTTCAATACCGTCTCTTGATATGTTGCCCCCCCACCTGATCTGAGGTTGCTATGATTTACATCGTAGTAAATCCCTATGTTTACTTTTTGACTATACATAGGATGTTCCATGTGTTTGATGTTGGTTCCATGGATAGATTTTCAAAATCATAAGCAGAGATAAATGTCAGTCCAGATGCTTGAAGCATCAATTTTATCTCGGGTATGAAGAAATACCGCATCTTGTGTATTTCTGAAACATAGTCTTTTACAATGTCATGTTCTATAACAATCAAGTCATAGCTAACCCTGACGAGGTTGGCATTGATATCTATAGCTGGGTCAGCATATCTGATGAGTTTCAATGAATCAGGTAGTTGAAACTTTTTGATCCTTGTGGAAGGTTTGATATTAAGTACTGCAGGGCCATACCAACAGTCGAAGATAAATATCCCCCCCTTCTTTAGATGTTTACATGCATTTTTAAAGGTATTTATCAAATCTCCATTTTCCACTTGATAACCTATCACAGCAAACATACAGATTACTGCATCAAATTCCTGATTAAAAAGGATCTCTTTTATATCGCCTTTGTGAAAGGTTGGGTTGTCAGTGAGAGGCCTTTTGTTAAGTGCTATTTGTATCATCTCATCCGATAAATCTACACCTGTAACTTTATACCCTCTATTTGCCAGTAAATTGGCATGCCCTCCCGTACCGCACCCAAAGTCAAGGATCGTCTTTATTTCGATATCAGAGAATTTGCTAAAGATTTGTTCGATCATATTACACTCTCTGTTGTAGTCTTTGTCTTTGTATATTAAATCATAGTACCCTGCATATTTATAAAAAATACTCATTGTAATATCTCTCTTTTAATGGTTTGAGCAATATACTCCATATCATGATCCTGGAGGGTTAACCCATTAGGAAGATAAAGTCCATATCTTGCGAGTCGTTCTGCTACTGGATACCTTTCACTATGAAATAAGCCCATTTTTTTAAACACAGGTTGTTCATGCATTCCTAAAAAAAACGGTCTTGTCTCAATGCCTTTTTCAAATAACCTCTCTATCAGGTCTTGAGAAGTCAATCCCCTTTTGTCATTTAGTACGATTCCATAGACCCAATAAACACTCTTTGCCCAAGTCTCTTGCATGGGCAATTGAAGTGGCAAGTCCTGTAAGAGAGAATTGTAAGTCTTAGCAATCTCTATTTTGCGGCCAATTATCTCATTGATCCTTTCGATTTGTTTGATTGCAAGGGATGCCTGAAGGTTTGTAAGCCTGAAGTTAAAACCCAATTCATCATGCAAGAACCTCTGCCTTTTTTGAAAACACAGATTTCTAAGGCTCCTTGCCCTTTCGGCTAAGTCAAGGTCTTTAACAAGCACCATACCTCCCTCACCTGTTGTGATGATCTTATTTGCATAAAAGCTAAAGACCGATATGTCACCTAAGCTACCACATTTTTTACCCTTATACTCTGCACCATGAGCCTCTGCAGCGTCTTCAATGATGTATAGGTTGTATCTCTTTGCAATGTCCAATATGGGGTCCATATCTGCAGGGTGTCCGTATATATGCACAACCATTATAGCCTTTGTCTTGTCAGTAATTTTAGCTTCTATCTGGCTCCTATCCATCTGCCAATTAATAGGGTCCATATCAATGAGAACAGGCTTAATACCATTATAAATCAGTGCCTGTGCACAGGAAATAATTGTAAAGGTAGGCATTATCACCTCATCGCCTTCTTTGAGCTCAAGGGTTTTTACTGCTAATTGAAGGGCCACTGTGCCATTACTTACTGCAATACCATAGGGCATGCCACAGTACTTAGCCCATAGGGTTTCAAACTGCTCAATATACTTGCCTGCAGAGGAGATCCAGCCACTTCTTAAGCAGTCAATAGCAAGAGCAATGTCCTCTTCAGTGAGCAAAGGCTCACAGACAGGAATCATCTAAAAATGCTCCTTTTCTACAAGCCCCGTGTAAGGACCTTGCTTTATTTCAAGTAAAACTGTATCTTCAAGGCACCTCAAACCATGTCCGCCAGAGACCAGCAGTATTATGTCTCCTTCGTTAAGGGTCCATGTGCCCATGAAGGTCTTATCCATTGCATAAAGGTCAATCTCTGCCTTACCCTTTTTGACAATCAAGGCCTCCTGGGTACCAATGAGGTGCCTTTGTAATGGCAAGTGTAAATGCCTTTTAATCACACCGTCTTTTGGATAAACCACAAACCCCGTTTGCTGATAATAATGGTCTGGGGTAATAAAAGTAGTCTTGTCAGGCAGGAAGTCAGCCCTGATAATTGTTGCAATGTGCTGGCCATGCCAGGTGATAGTTTCAATATGGTTATTGCTCATAATATCCATTCAAGCAATTTTTCCATGCCCTGCCTGCATAGATAGATGCCGTCTTCATAGAGAAATGTCCTGCCCAGGGGGATCGCCAATGGAATTCATTCGTCAATCCAACTGTCTCTCAGCACAAGCTGCTGCCAGTCCTTATCTACAATCAATCTACAATCATATTGTATCCTGTTCATAAAATAGTACCTGTATGCCTCATGTATATGCCAACTGATGTCATCTGCCTTTTTCTTCTGTGCCGCCATAAAGGTCTGTTCGATGAGCCTTAGGGCATACTCATTCATCCTCTGAAGCAATTGTTCTCTCCCAAAGCGGTGTCTCTTATACTCAGTGTAACTATCACAATTGCCCTGATTAGCGAGCCTTCTGTTTAAATATTCCTGTGTCATCCTTTCTGAGGGTATCATATGATAAATTACTGACTTTCCATTGTAGGCAAATTTATATCCTTTTTCTTTGACCTTGATATTGAGTCCAGTCTCTCCGTCGCCAATCCATTCACCAGCAGTGTTCTCAGGATTGAAGCCCCCGCATTCAAAAAACACATTTTTTCTTATTGCCATATGACAGCTATACACACCAAAGTCCTCATCACTTATAAAGAAACCGACACCTCTATCATGAAGCGATAGATATGCATTCTGACATAATCTCCTAATCCACTCTGGCGGTTCTGACTCCCATTGAGGCAATACCCTTCCTGTGGCCGAGCCCACTTTGTCGTCAGTAAAACACCTTGCAATCTCCATAAGCAATTCCCTATCTGCAACCATATCGTCGTCTGTGTAATAGAGTATCTCCCCTGATGCTAATTTAGCAGCACTGTTTCGAGCATAATGCACACCCTGCCTCTGCTCAAAGAGGTATGTTACCTTAACATCACAATCAGCCTGAAGGCGCTTTACAACATCCTTAGTATTATCTTGAGAGTTATTGTCAGCAACTATAATCTCGTATTTATCCTTTGGATATGATTGATTGACAAAGCTCTCAAGGGTCTTGCCAATCATCCCTGCACGGTTGTATGAGGGGATGATGACGGTGATGAAAGGGAAAGGCTTCTCATCTTGGAATGTGATAAACACTGAGCAGTCATTGCATGTAAGTGATTCATCCTTTGCCCTATCTCTAAAGAGCCTCCTTGCACTTACAAACCTATCAGTGTTATACATCTCTTGAATGCTCTTATTAGTATCCCAAACCGAGTAGTCATCCTTTGGATCAGTAGTAAAGCAGCAGGCAGGGATGCTTCCATCTTGTTCAATAATCATAGTCGTATACAGAAAATAGCACACCCTGCCAAGCATGTTTGAAGGCACATCGAGATATCTCCTTTGTCTAATTTGATCATCAGTAAACCATTCCTTGTATATGCCATGATTGCGATCTTTAAAAACTGTAGTCATCTCATCCACATAAAACTCATCAGCGCCCCATCCTTTATATCTCTGTTTGATAGTCTCTATCTGATTACCTGTATGTTTGTTTATGAGAAACTGAAGTGAGATTTTAGGCTCAGCACGACTGTACCTTTTCTTGATATCAGCGAGGGTCTTGATATTTTTTAGGACTACATCTAATCTACCGCCCCTTCTATATCTCTCATAGTCCTCTTGCGTTACTCCGTCAAAAGACACTATAAGATGTTTAAGTCTATACTTAACCATTGCCTCTAACTTATCATCAATATTATCAATGGCAAGATTCGAGCTTATTTCAGTAGTTAAATTGTATCGGTTTGTATATTTAAGCATTGCTATAAAGTCTCTGTGCAATAATGATTCTCCCCACTTAAAGAGCTGCAGTAGCACAGCATAGTCTTTTACCTTATCAACAATATCTTTGAAGAGTTCAATGTCCATAAATTTTACTTCTTTAGTTTGTCTTCTAAGACCAGTGATACACAAAGGACAATGTAATTGACAGGCATTTGTAATTCCAATGATATAGACAGAGGGCACTGATCTTAGCTCAAGGGCTTGCATCGAATACTCATATTGATTCAATAACCTGTTAGCTTCTCTCTTTTCATGATAATACTGGTATGAAAGGGCAAGCTTTTGTAATAAGTTATTGGCAAATTCATTTTTGGGGTTTCTTTGAAGCAGCCTTCTTAACTCATTGATGGCATCCTGAAACCTTGCCCCCTCAAGCAGACAAAGGGCCTTAGACAAGCATAGCCCCTCTATATTTTGAATATTAGTGGTTCTTTCAATCTCCTCCAGAGCCAAAAGGGTCTCCTCTGGTTCGCTTTTTATCTTCTCCAGGGTAATCTCTTCGGGATTCATGATATCTTCTCTGAACAAACAATGAGTGTTCTTGTGTCATTTAGGGCTTTCATTTCAACGGACTTGAAATTTGCTTCAAGTGTTTTTAGACACTCATCCAGATGATAACATTCAAAGCCATCAGGATCTCTTTGGTATGCCTTAAAAAAAGGTGGCTCGCCCCTTATAAGGGGGTCGTTTTTATCAACAAACTCAATCATAAGCGAATGCTTGCAATACTCTATTAAACGCCTCAGGCAATCTCTAAGATTCATACCTGCACCAAGCACAAAGTGATGAATAACCGCAAGTGCAATTACCAAGTCACATTTGAACCGTCTTTCTGGGCTTAATATTAAAGGCATCTTGTTAAAGGGAAAAAGGCTTTGCCTTATATGTGGGTCATCACCAATCTTAGTATCAGCGTATTTGTCTGGTAATGGATTGATAAAATCAACCACAAGAGGAGTGATAGAAAGATTGTCAAGTCTTGCCTTCTCATACAAGACATCCATACAGGCTGAATCATTATCAATAGACAACACATCAGCACCCTTGTGAGCAGCAAGCATAGAAAACCATCCTGTATTTGCACCAATATCAAGGACAGTATTTGGCTTGAGAGTATCTAATGCCTCATCAATTATTAATTGTTTGGCTTTCCATTTATCCTTGTCTAAAAGACTAAAGTTCTCACCCTTTTCATCATAGTAATTAATATATGCACTTGTCCTCAAGGCTACATTTAGACCTTTAACCATATCCTCAAGGATATCAATAAAATCAAAGTAATTGTCATGCACTAATGCAAACTCCATTGCAGACAGGCCTTTAAAATAATCAGTTGATGATGGATTAGGGGCACCAGCAAAGGTCTCTTTTTCAGTAATCGTAGCGGTAGATGTGTTCATATGGGTTTCATATATCCTTTTTACAGCATAATGGTATCCTTTAAACAATATTAGATGTAATGGATAAAGCATACAAGGGAAAAACATAGCCCTAAATACCTGATTAAAACAACCTGCATATTCACTCCATAAAACTTGCAAAGGTGTTATAAAAGCGCTTGATTTTAACCAGTCTTCTTTAGTTAATTCCCCTTTTTGGATTATTGATAAAAAGTCCACATGTACTGGTCTTGCGCCTTTAAACAATACATTTGTAGTCATACCGCAATCTTTTAAAATGAGGTTTGCTTTCATCAATGCCTTCATTAATCTTATCTGTGATAAAGCAGCATCCTTAAGCATAGAAGGAGTCCACTCATGGGCATAACTAATAAAGGGAATCATTTCATGCTCAAGGATGAGAGGGTAATTTAAGCCCTCAGGCAATTGCCCATTAAATATGTTGGTTTGGACAATATCTATGCCTAAAAAATTAAGGCTTTTGAGACTATCAAAGACCTCTTTCACAGTTTTGTCATGCCCATTAAATATCCCCCTGAGCACACTGTTGTTATATACAAACACCTCTCCCATTGGGTCAAAGCCGGATAAAGGCATTAGATGATCATTTTTTGCAGATTTCATTTACCAGACTCAAGCCTCCTTCTTTGCCGATGGCAAGTTAGTACTTCCTCTCTTGTCAATTGCAAAAAGCATAAGACATCAGCATACTTGTGCAATAAATATACAACACTATATGACATAGAGAAAGTGGCTTATAAATTAGCATTGCTGTCACTCAAAGGCTTTCATTGTCAGCGTTAAAAACAATAGACTGGAGGTTTGCATAGGTTTCTCTAAGGTCAGTCTTTTGTTTATCATCAAGTAAGTCAGAATATCCCCCTAATACCTCATTGATAAAGGAGATGGCCAAAGGCACATCATGTGCCTCTATGGCAGATGCTATTTGAGTTAGCAACTTGGTTATCGCCTCTATATGATTAGATACGGAGAGGTGGTTAACAACAGTGGATTTCTTATAGGTCTGAGTCTCCTGAAATCTAAAGGCCCTCTGCACTAAATCTTCATCCATAATAAAGTCTTCCCCATCAATTATCCTATCACATATAAAATCCACAAAGGGGTCCTTGCCAGGCTCAAGCAAATAAAGTCTATCTAATTGTAAATGCCAAAAGTTGTCGTTGGGATTGTCAACGACCTTCAAGGGAATGGGGCGTTGGATAAAGTGACAGTAAGCATATTTAATAGCAAGCTCCTGTTCTTGCTCATTTAATGGAGGAATCTCATAGGCATATTTTAGAAACTCATAGTATTGATTAATATCCTTTGCATCATAAGTAAAACCTTTCTCTCCATAGTGTGCCATACCAGCCAAAACCACAGGCTTACCGAAATATGCTATCTCTACTCCTGACGTCTCCATTGCACCTATGGCTCCATCAATATATTGGAAAAAATTATAGGGGTTCATGTCCTTATCTGGCGGAACTATAATAATATGCTCAGGTAAGTTTCTAAACTCCCTTTTAATAAGGTTCAAAACACCTGCCTCAGGGGTTGTCCATTGTTCTGCAGGATGTATCCTAATATGCCAATTGACATTATCAATGTCTTTAATTTTTTCTATTGTTTTGATTGTCCATTCATCATAGGTTTCAAACAACTTGGGTGCCCCATCACAAGAGGCATCCCAATTCAAATGAGACAAAAATGCCCATACCTTCTTGGTTTTTTTTATAGAAGAATTTGTTAGTTGATTGTATGTAACGAAAAATTTCAAATCAAAAGACCTTTCCTTTAAATAACGGTTCTCAAAAAAAAGTTTTAGTCTCTTTTTTTCAATAGACAAAGGTTGATTCTTTAATTTTAACCAAGCTGAAGAGCTTATTCTATGCACATCAGGTTTTAAGATGTCTTCTGGTCTTCTGAAGATAAAATGTGCTTTGTTGTAAGAAGACAACCATAAGTTTACAGGGATCTTTGACTGCATGAATACTTGATATGCAGGGCCCCAATCAATATAAATTGCATGGGACATGAAGATATTTTTTGGTTTTATTAGATTAACTATTATAGAGGAAACTGCATAGTTGACTAAGGCACTGAAGACATAATGTCTAATAAAAAGCTCCTTGTTACTAATATTATTAAGCTTCGCAATAGAATGCCCTTGAAGGTATCTTAAAATTGAAGATCTTACATTTTTCCCTATATTTATTCCATTAAATGATAATCCGTTAAGGGAATCCCAGGAACAATAATCAGATGATAAGTTCCATAGGTCATTGATCTGTTCTTCTGATAGAAAGTCACCGATGAAGGCAAAAGGCACTCCCATAAGATGTAATACTCTGGCACATCTTCTTTTGCATTCCTCACATGAAATACCATATTCAGATGTTCCTGACTGCCCCCATGAGCTGACATCTGCCTTAACATTTATATTTCTTAAGACACAAGCTTTATATACACCATCACAAATTATAGCATTTACAGAATGGCCTCTATTTATTAATGCCTTTGCTATACTGCCCTCAACATGAAGCAAAAGTGGCATGCCCCCGGGCACCCAAAATAAAATTTCACTTTTATTTTCAGATATCGACATTACAAAAACCTACCCTTGTATATTCTCATTCCCTCTGAAATATTGCGAGTAAAAAACCAAAGATAATTATCATTCTTTAATTCTGGTTGCCACTGCCAGTGGGTATATGCCTCTTTATATGAATCATATAGGGTCTTGCCCTCCCAAATAGTTCCTTTACCTATACGGAAATATTCATTGTCGCAATCAATAGTCATCGTATCTGGAGTATAAGTCTGTAATTTTATAGCATCAGCACCTGCTTCCTTAATTGCCTTTACAGCAAGGTCAAAGTTCTGTTGATGATTTGCTGACAACTCGGCAATTATAAAGATCGGATGATTATTGCCTATCTTTTTATCTGCTATATTGATTTCCATCCTAATCTATGTTTGCCTCCCTGCTAAACCGCTGCTTCCAATTCTACTTTCTCTATCCTTGATAGTGTCTTAGGCCTAATACTTTTAATCATTACATATACTACTCTGACTCCTTCGGCTTCTTTAGTTTTCCCCAATTTAAGATTAAATTTCTTCAGTTCTAAATCAAATTCTGGCAATAGTATAATCTCTGCATCTATGGGAATCTTGGTTTCAATCTCCGGATGTTCAAACAGATATCGGCTAAACTCGGCGCTAAGCTCAATATTTTTCTCTATCATTTCTTTTTCACTATTCATCTTTCCCCTTCAAAAATCTCTTTTTGTAATATTCCCAATTAGATTTTAAATCGTTCTCAGCAAAAGTTAAAGCATCGTAAAAATCTTGATTAAACAATGGCGTTTTTTCTATTTTTTCTTTTAAATTTAGTAGGTCCCTATGAGCAAAACCATGAGCAGTATCGTATCTAACAACTGGATACCATACATCACCAATCCTTGTCTCATACTGAACTCTGAAGAACACCACCTTTCCCTTATCCATAATCGGAAGCACTGATTCTTATTAATGTATTCTACCACTCTATGAGGCATTTATAATTCCCATTATAATCACATACTGCCGCCTGCCATATTTAAAGACAAGCTCCCTTAATCTTCCCTCCTCGCTGAATCCTGATTTTTGTAAAAATCTATTGCCCGTTTATTGGTTTCTATAACCTAAGGCTTCAGGGTATGCAAATCAGCGATATTAAATGCAATGTGCTTTAAGCAATCCATAAGCACACTGCCCATCCCTGAAAGATTGGGATTGGAATATATTCCGAGATAAGCATTTTTATTATTAAAATCTACTATATTGAATGAAATAACTCCTATATCTCCTTTGTTTTTTCATATCCAAACACGCTTTGCTCAGAAACTCTTCATTGTAATAAATCATAATTAATAACCTATCCATAAATTCATATCAGCTATTTCTCCTGATAAGATGTATAGAAATCCTTATATCTGAGCAACTCTCCAGGCAGAATATCCCTATTGGCAACTTTGCCGGAAATATAATGTCTATCTTCTCCAACCACGCCGTCCATATCACTATTTTCTTTTTCAACAAACATAGTCGGCCTTAAAATTTCATTTTTTAGTATTTTCCTTATAGCAATAAGCCGTTCTTTTGAGGTCATCTTTGATATTATATCAAGATATAAATTTTTTATAAGATATGGGTTCTCCCTATATTTTTTATCTTTCAGAATTCTATCAATATGACTATCTGTATCACGGCTTCTTAAAATCATAATAAATATCCATGACCAGAAAAGATACTCATTAACAGTCAGCGGCACAGGGTTTCTTTCGTGCACCATGTTTGTAATCTTACTTTTAGGAAATAGTTTTAGTTCATACGTAAAAATCCTATTAGATTTCGGAAGTTGCCTCAAAAAATTAACTCCCTCAGCAAGACTTTCGTTATTTTCAAATGGATTAAATAAGATAATATCATATGTGGGAAGAACCCCCTTCCTAACAATACCCCACGCATAATCAATAATTTCTTTATCAGGCAGATGTCTTCCCATTATTTCTTTTCTTACTTTTTCGTTAACTGATTGTATGCCTATTGTGGTAGAAAACATCCCCGAGTTTTTCAGCTTTTCAATCTGTTCAATTGTTGTGAAACGTGGGTCAGTAAAACAAACAAATGGAAGTTTAATGTGCTTAACATAAAGCCCTAAAAATTCATCCAACCACTTCTTATTCCATGTAAAAATTGAATCCATAAAATGAACGATCTCTATGTTCAATTGTTTAATCGCTTCAGATAACTCATTAATAACATTTTGTGGAGTTCTCATTATCACTTTTGGAGCAGTTCCGCCATACAGCCCATAAATAGTTGGCCATTGACATGCCTGACAATAAGTGCATGTGGATGGGCATCCTTCAGATGCAATAATCCCATATGTTTTAGCGTCATATTTAGTATGAAGAGAGAAAATTTCATTGTCCTCAATCATAAACTTGTTATCAAGAGACCAGTCGGCAAAGGGACGAGAATCAAGATTATCCGGATGCTCAAGTTTTGAGATATGCAACATTCCATCAATTATGCAACCTACGTTAGGAGAAACGGAAGGGTCTTCTTTTTCAACCATATCAACAATAGCCGAATCCCCTTTGCCAATACATACATAGTCAACAAACTCAAGAAATTTCTCAGACTCAAGACTGGGACCATATCCGCCTGCAATAAAGCGACTGTGAGGTAATATCTTTCTTAGACGATTAGTAATGATCCTGCTCAAATCCAGATGAACCGACCTTGAAATTATAGCAACAACATGAGGTTTTATTTCCAGCGCCTTATCTTCAAGCAATTGCAACTCTTCTTCTGTAGGAGGGTTAACGTCTAAGCCGGTACCGTATATCCCGCCCCCTCTATCAGAACATAGGAATTGAAATGATTTTGAATCAGGCATAAAGCTCTCAACAGGCACACTCCTATCGTCTTTAAAATAAATCATATAGGTATCATGCCCCCTGCCTCTGAGAATGGAAGAAAGGATTTTTGTGCTAAGACACACTCTACCATAAAAAGATATTAGAAGAACTTTTTTATGCATAATCACCCATTAACTACCTTATTATTCTTACGACCTTAAATGCCTCGGCATACTTCAACCCGCACTTTATGCCCCACAGCTTAGCATTATTATTAATTCCCTCTAATGACCGTGGATGAGGGTAATTTCTCAGTTCCCACTTGTACTCTGCAATTGCCTGGAGTTTTAAATCCAAAGTATCTGAAATATCGTAAAAAACATTTGGCGAAAAATTTAACGGATAACTCCACTCCGTAGATGACAGAATCTCAAAGGAATATATTTCCTTTATCGGCTCATCATGCAGAGGTCTTGAGGCTGTTAAAACAGCTCTATGGGTTATTTGGTGATCAATATTTAGATCATCTTCATAGTGAGTAAAAACCACATCGGGCTTGATTTTATTCTTAATATTTTCAATAGCTTTCACTATATCCAATAATGAAACCGTATCAAATCTATTATCAGGAAATCTTTCTATAAAAACATTTTTTACGCCTATTATTCTATTAGCCTTATCTATATGGATCTTAAGGTTGTTAAGTTCCCTCTCTCTTTTAATCCTGTCCTGTTTGTCATATCTTGAGGTTATGCCTTCCCCTAATATAAGAGTGTAGGCTTCATATCCTTCCCTTATAAGCCTCGCGATAGTTCCTCCACAGCCCAAGATTTCATCATCAGGGTGAGCAGCTACTATAAGTATAGTTCTACTCATGATGAGTTATTTCCAATGGCTCAGTCTTATTATATTTTCTGCTCCGAAAATCAAGCAGCAATAGGGCATTGTCTCTATCGCCATCATCAGAAGAATTTAATACCCATTTTAAGATCACCGATGCATCCGGAATAACGACCTGCGCCATTTTACTTATCCCTCACCCTATCATTTTTCATTGTATCTGCAATCTCATAGGTTGAAACTAAGGGACCTGTTTCTCTAATAGCCAATAACTTATCCGTTAACCGCCGTCTTCTGATTGAAATTAATCCTTTTCTCAAGGCCTCATTTACAACCTTTCTCCTAATACCCTGTGGAACCAACTCCTCTAATTCCTTTCTTATATCATCATTTATCATAAAATTAATTTTTTGTCTGCCTTAGCCATATTTATAGCTCCTATTGCGGTGTAAGATTAATACCCCTATTTTAGATACAAATGATCCACCTTTCATGATTAGGCTTTAACTTTCGCTACAAGGTTAAATGATGCCCAGCTCAAATCCCCATTAGGAATAATAACATCATAGGATTTGTGTTCAAGATGCAAAATTGTAAAAAGGTCATCAAGTAATTCTTTAATCTCAGTTTCTGAAAAAAAGTGAACCGTTCCAGTGCCACTTAAGGTTCCTTTATTTATATCTCTTCTTGTATTATTTTCAACTTCAACTCCAAAATTTATACAGGGATGTTTTACCGAATACCAGTCAATGCCAATATATAAGCCGTCACTCTTAAGGGCTGACTTCGACTTCGTTAAAGCATTTTTTATTCCAGACACAGAATTGCAAGTTATAGCCCCCCTGTCAACTATGAGGTCAAACTTGTCATCATAAGGAATAAATGTCGTAAAGTCTCCTGCCACAATTTTTACATTACTGCCAAATTTTTTCTTTATATATTCAACGGCCGTAGTCGAACCTTCAACAGCATAATATTCAAACCCTTTATCAAGAAAAAAAGGAATGTTTGCGCCTACACCAGGTCCAAGCTCAAGGACTTTTGGCTTATAAACATAATTTTTTGGATTAGCATATCTTATCACAAGAGAAATAAGATCGCTCCAAGGATACTGTGAGAAATGAGATCCGGATGCAAATAATTTTTCCCATTCATTTGAAAATGACATGATTCATTCTCCCATTAAGATATCTTTGGATTTTTTACCGTAATTCAAAAGAAGATCAAGAGCTGACATATAAGGCACAAAACCATCATATGCTTGCTTATAAACAGGATGCTTATAATCGTGATAGACTATCTTTATGCCGGCATTATTAAATAATTGTTCTCTAATATAATCTCTACCAAAAGGACCTGATATATAAGTGTCAGCCCCAACCTCTTTGCATAATTTAAGCAGTAGTTCATCTTTTTTAGCGATATATTTCATCTTAGAACTAAATAACACCGGGACATCAATATTAAAGTTCTTCATTAGATAGTTTATCGTTTCATATGACAAATCAACAATAAAATGCCATTGGTTACCATATAATTCTTTAATATAAGCTTCGTGGTCTTTAAAAAAAGGCGCTTTTGAATAATTATAGGATATTGCCGCCAAGTGTTTTTGCCGCCATTTAGTATCGTTGGCTATTTCCAACTTATTAAGATAAAGCTCCCCGAATTTACCCTTTGTTTTTAAAGGTACAGTAAGCCATATCCAATCATCTTTTGTCCTTATTTTATTGCGATTTGCAAATTTAGTCTTGCTATTCTTATCTATCTGAACATGATCAAGAACAATAAAAATATCACTTATAGCAATACGATGGAAATAGCCAAGCCACGGCCAATAGGCGGGCTGCATTATAGTAGCCTTCACGGGCCATCCCCTATTAAGTCAATCCCCATGTTGCATAGAAAACTTTTAGAATCAAATCCTACTTCACCATGAATGGACACTTCTAAAAGATTAAGATAGCAATCTTTTAATTTCAAACTTACGCCATTTATTTTATTATTTTCAGTTGAACATGCGGCTTTATGAACATAAAACCTCATCCCCGACCACTTAACATACGGCAATGGATAGGGCTTTAAAAAAGCCCTAAGTTTTCTTGAACACTCCTTTAACGTGTCAATACCTATAAGTATCTCCCTGTAATTTTCTATATCAAGACTTTTACCATCTTTCAATATTGGTATCCCCTCAAAATTTGACAGCGCAAGTTCAACAGATTTGAGGATATCTTGTGGTTGATAATTTATCAATATCCGCATTATATCTACTGATGATTGAAGATCAGAGATATGAATCTCTCTCTGGATTATAATATTTCCTGAATCCATTTCAGGAGACATATAATGAATTGTATACCCTGCCTTTTGCTCTCCTGCCAATATTGTCTGCACAAGCGGATTTCTCCCCTTAAAATTAGGCAAAAGTGAGCTGTGTAAATTTATTGCCTTATATTTGTTTAAAACATAGCCAGGCAGTAGATATAGAAAATTGTTTGAAACCAATAAATCGGGTTTATAATAATCAAGCATATCAAGAAAACCCTGCTCTTTTACCATACTGCCGTCAGCATAATTAAGATTGTTTACAACGCAAAACTCTTTAAGACAATTGCTTCGTTTATCTCCAATGCACAAAGGCACATCGTAACCTTCCCGCATTAATCTTGAGAGGGTTAAAACTCCTTCCTCAAAATTGCCCATGCAAATTACCCTACCCTTAGTTTTCTTAGTCAAGGTAATCAAGCAATATTAATCCGTCCTTACTGATGTTAGTTTTTAATCGTCTGCCTAAAATATACTCTTTAAAATTAGGAGGAATTCCGGTTCCTGGTCTCTTAAAAGCAATATCACATTCAGTAATAGGGGTTCCCTTTTTGAGGTCTCTGGCAGCCACTATACTTCTCCTTGTCAGTTTTCGCATCTCCATCTCTTTATCTGTTGGAATTAACTTCGATGAGCCCAGTGCCTTTTCTACAAATCTTACAGACTCTATCAATTCGCGAAGCTCCTGCACATCAGCCGAAAACCAATGGTCTGGTCCTGATAAACTCTTATTAAGGGTAAAATGCTTCTCAATGACCTTTGCACCCAGAGCGACCGAAGCGATAGCGGCTGACGTGCCAATAGAATGATCAGAAAACCCTGAAATAACTCCGAAAACCCTTTTTATAGATTCAATTTTGTTAAGATTCAACTCAGAGGCATCTGCCGGATATGACGATACGCAATGTAATACAACTATATCATTATTTCCGACTACTCTTATAGCCTTAATGGCATCTTCAATTTCTGACGCATATGCCATGCCGGCAGAGATAATTAAAGGTATCTTTTTAGACGCGTAATAGCTTATCAGCTCAAGGTTTGTAAGATCGTCGGCTCCCACCTTTATTGCAGAAAGGCTCGTTAAGCTTAAAATAAAATCAAGGTCTGAAGGATTCTGAGGAGTAGTTAGAAAGATAATATTTTTTTTATAACAACATTCAATAATTTCTTTCCATGCACTTTCAGAAAACTCATACCGTTTAAACATCTCAAGCATAGACTCTATTACCTTCTTGCCTTGGGAGTAGTAGGTATATGTAGCTTTTGGATCTGAAATAAACTCTTCTGCTTTGAATGTCTGAAACTTTATTGCATCAGCACCGCATTTCTTTGCCGCCTCTATCATTTTCTTTGCCTTTTCAATATCGCCAT
This sequence comes from uncultured bacterium, assembly GCA_937949555.1. GTDB lineage: Bacteria > Nitrospirota > Thermodesulfovibrionia > Thermodesulfovibrionales > Dissulfurispiraceae > DUZI01. The sequence continues at coordinate 36,702 of CALEDV010000036.1, forward strand.
TATGATTTATTCCTGCCTCAGCTATAATGAAACATGGAGCGCCATCGCCGATATATTTTTTATTGCCAATCTTGATTTTCATTGCCATAAGATTTTAACCGCCCTGTCCGCTCCAAATCCATCAACAATTGACAGCGATTTTTTACTCTTTGAAGTATAGTTTTCAATATCAGCTCCGTCCATTGTAATAAGAATATTTTCGGCTCTATCTTTGATTTCCTTTTTATAACCCTTGTAATTGTAGTCTGTGCCGAATTGATAGCCGTCAGGCACGACAAAATCCAAAGATTCAGCATTAACAATTTCTATTGTTTCCTGCAAGCAAAAGCTATCATTAAGCTCATAAACATTAAAGACATCTTTTCTACTTTTTCCAAGTATTCTCTCGCTTTCACAATGTGTCGCAAATATGACCTCTCCACCCTGCTTTCTCCATGCACTGGCTAAAGCCAAAGACCCTACGATATGACCTGTGCCTATCTTAGAAAAAGCATCTGCTCTAATAAAGAGTTTCGGTTTTAATGTTCTCATTAACCAAGTCTTGAAGCAATTGTTTTGCCCTTTTCATATCCTGCATATCCAACAGTTTAATAGCTGCCTGCATCTCTTCACCTATCGTATCAAATATCTTTTTCTGAACTATATTCTTATTTATAAGTTCCAGCCAAGGCTTTTGCCTTAAAAGACCAATCAGTTCAGGCAGTCCAAAAAAATTGTTTTCGTAATAAAGATAATCATATATAGCGCATAACATAGCGTAATCTTCTTGGGTATCAAGGGTTATACGCAGATTAGGCGCTGCAAAAGATTTAGGAGCAGGCACATTATGTAATTTGAAAGTCTTTTTTTTAGTTTTATTGATATAAGGCGTTACATGCTCTTTCTCATACCATTCAGTAGCATTGTTAAAGGCACTTTCTAAAGCGTAAAACGAAAAAACCTCTACATCAAGACCATAAGGAAATGTTCTTTCTATATTGTTTGCGGTATAATCGGCCTTAGAATTTATATGCTCACTTATAGTCAAATCAATAACATTATGGTCAATACAAGGACAATCGCTTGTGACCCTTACAATCATGCTAACTTCAAAAGACTTTGCAGCCATATAATACCGTTCAAGAACATTCTCTTTGCTTCCCCTGAAAACATCTACCCCTTCTTTTTCAGCAATTTTAATTACAGGGATGTCTTCATCTCCAGTTGTTGTAGCAACAATTATCACATTTATCAATTTGGATTTTTTTAATCTTCTGATTACTTGTTCAAGAACTGTAACCTCACTGCCATATGGAAGTGGTTTTAAAACTTTATTCGGCAGCCGAGTTGACGAAGTCCTCGCCTGCACAATAACGCCTATTTTTTGCATTTCCATTGAGTAATGACCATTCACTTATACAAATTTACCTTTTTCAACAAGAACATTTGATCTGTGAGATTATTATCGTCAATGTATGTATATCTCTTTTCCTTTATCAAGCTGATGTCAGAAAATGCGTCTCTATATAATTTCACAAATCGGTTTTCCAAAGGAGATTTGCTTGTCCTCTATATGACACTTCTTGATATTCATTAGCATAATATTCAAATCCCCAAATGTAACTTGAAGTGCATCGATAAATTTCGCCAATTGCCTTTAAAATATTGTTTGGATGTATATGGATGAGAACCCCTGATGTAAATACCATCCCAAAGGAACCGTCCTTAAAGGGCAGGTTAAAAACGCTCCCCCTTAAAAAACTTATTCCCTGAGTCTCGTCTCTTCTTTTTGCAATTTCTAAAGCGTAATCAGACACATCAATTCCATACAACCTGCTAAATCCAAATTCTGACAAAAGGGCAAGCTGATTGCCTACATTGCAGCCGACCTCCAAAATCGGTATCGCTCTGTCCAAACCTCCTAAAAAATCCTTGTTCATTTGTCTTCGTGTTATGCCGAAATTCTTTTTATAAGTAACCTCCATTTCACGCAAATCAGAAATATTTCTATCCGTATATTGCCTTCCAAAATCTCCTGTCCAAAACTTGGTTTGTTGATTTATATTGCTATCCATTTATATACTCTCCCCGAATACTTTAAAAACTGTATCAATTATATATGAAATTTCACTTTCTTTTAAATCCTGATAAATAGGCGGACTAAGCTGCTTTGCATAAAACTTTTCAGCCAAAGGACAAATTCCTGCTTTATACCCGAGCCTTCTATAAAAAGGATGAAAATATGCAGGAATGTAGTGGACCTGAACCCCTATGCCATTAGCCCGTAATATGCTCTTGGATAACCATCTGCATCAAGCATCCTAATAAAATCATAAAACTCATCTAAACTATTTAATCCTGCCTCTATTAAATTGCTTTCTTTATGACAATATTTTTCATCAGGCAATTATCTCCTTTGATACCTGTTTAAAAATACTGAGCATTTCCTGAGCCGTCCTCCTTGCCCCGTTTCCGTCAACCATCCCTTTGCCTTTTAAGCCCATATCCCTTCTTTTATCCGCATCTGCCAGCAAGCTTTGCGCAGCATCTCTTATATCCATTTCTGTAACCTCTTCATGCCAACCCAAGTTTACTACCACGCCTTCTTTTTCAAGTTCCTCCGCTATTTTTTTCTGGTTATCAGCAAGCACCATAATAATACTTGGAAGTCCGATGCAGCATCTCTCCCATGTGCTTGTACCGCCTGCACCTATGCCCATATCAGCAGAGGACATCAGTTCTGCCATATTATTAACATCAAAATGACAGGTCACATGAGGTATCTGTTTTGCCATGGTTATTATTTCATCTTTAAAAGGGTTTGATGCACCGATTACCACATCAACAGCAACATCGTCCCTATTAAGCAATTTTAAGGCCTTCAATACCTTGCCTGTTTCATTTGTTGGGTCTGCCCCGCCCATGAAAACAAGAATCTTTCTTGCCCTCCGATGCATCTCCCGCTTTAAATCCTTATATTTCAAAAATTCCCGTCGAAGTAGCACATATTTTGTGCCAAGAAGTAATTTTGTGTGTGCATCACAGTTATATCTCAATTCTGGGGCATAAATGTTTTGATTAAGAAGAATATCTGCGTGATAATGGGGTAAGTGGTTCATGTCATCTATAACGAGAAGGCGAATACCAGCCTCACGGATGGCTTTTTGGTAATCAGGGGTGAAGTGATAGCCGTCAAGGACAAGCCAAGTTGGCGCAATGTCAAATGCGAAAGATGAGAGGTGTTTGATCGTAGAAATAGTTTTCTCGATGTCAGATGGGTGGGGGTGTGGGTAGTCAATAGTGATTAGATCAAAGCCCTCTGTAATTATGCGATCACGCAATTTTTCACTTTCACAGTGGCTGATGAATGTGACTTTACCCCCTTTATCCTGCCAAGCCTGGGCCAAGGCGATACAGCGCATGATGTGGCCTGTGCCGATTTGAACCGAGGCGTCGGCGCGGATGAAAAGTTCACCTTTCATTTAGCGCCTTCAGATGCAAAGCAGTATAGAGGAGTTCAGCCATCTCCCAAGCTTCATTTGTGTCTATGTCTGCTACAAAGTAACGGGTAACTATTATAGGCATTGAATCCTCCCCATATATATCTTTTTTTAATAGAAATTTATCTGTATTAATCCAATAAAATTGGCCACAATCATTTAATCAATTTGTCTTTCATAATTCATTAAATACATCTTTTATGCCTTGTGTCACACATTTCAGATCTTCGTCCTTTATAGACGGATAAATGGGAATGCTCAACTGCCTTTGATAAAAATCCTCTGCCATAGGACATATCCCTCTTTCATATCCCATCCCCTGATAAGATGGATGCCAGTAAACCGGAATATAATGCACCTGAACCCCGACTCTTTTTTCTTTAAGTTTTGAAAATATCTCCTTCTTCTTGTGTTTGAACTCATCCTTAAGTCTTATTGTATATAAGTGATAGGAAGATGAAGCATATTGCCTTTCTGGTGGAATATCAAAATATGGATTGTCCGTAAATTCCATATCATAAAACCTTGCTATCTCTCTTCTTCTTTTAACAAATCTATCCAGCTTTTTTAATTGTGATATGCCCAACGATGCCTGAATGTCGGTCATGCGATAGTTGTAACCTAAAAACTGCATCTCATAGTACCACTCACCGTCAGGCTCATTAATAAAATCTTTCTTTGTTATGCCGTGTGTCCTAAACATAAGCATCTTTTCATAGTAATCCTTATTATTCGTCAAGACTGCACCGCCCTCGCCTGTTGTGATATGCTTTACCGGATGGAAGCTAAAAACAGTCATATCCGAATACTTGCAGGAGCCAATCTTATTGCCCTTGTATTGCGCCCCAAGGGCATGGCAGGCATCCTCGATCACAAAAAGATCATTTTTTTTCGCAATTTCATGGACTTTTTCTAAATCCACGGGATGCCCTGCATAGTGTATTGGGACTATCAACTTTGTTTTACTTGTAATCTTTTCTTCGATCTTTGAGGTATCAATGTTTGCTGTGTCATGTTCTACGTCTACAAAAACCGGTTTAGCGCCAAGATATAAGCCAGCATTAGAGGTAGCAACAAAGGTGATAGGAGAAGTGATGAATTCATCCTTTTGAGACAACCCGCATGCAAAATATGAAGCATGCAAGGCAGATGTGCCTGAGTTAAACACTACGGCATACTTACAATCACAATATCTTGTAATAAGTAATTCAAATTGGCTTATCTTATTACCTTGAGTTATGAGGTCAGCCTTTAAAACCTCTATTACCGAATAAATATCTGTGTCATCTATTGACTGTCTGCTGTATGGAATAAGACTCATAGGGTCTTAGTTATTGCCTTTAATTCTTCCAAAGAGAGTTTCCATGTATTAGTGTCGGAACTATATTCAAAGCCTTCACTAACAGAAGTGACATCTTTTCCATCTAATTCCTTTGCCCAATAGCTGAAATCTGGTCTTATGAGGTAATAATCTCTGTATTCAAAGGTATTCCTTGCCTCATCCGATGAAATGAGGGTCTCGCGTATCTTTTCACCAGACCTAATACCGATAAATTTTATCTCACAATCAGGGGCTATTGCTTTTGCCAAATCCATAATATTCATGCTTGGGATCTTTGGAATAAATATCTCACCGCCAGTCATCTTTTCAAAGCATCTTAAGACAAATTCAACAGCCTGTTGTAAGGTTATCCAAAACCTCGTCATGCGAGGGTCAGTGATTGTAATTGTACCTGTTGGCTTCTGTTTCATAAAAAGAGGCATTACGCTACCCCTACTGCCTAACACATTGCCATAACGGACTACACTAAAAATAGTATGGTGTCTTGAACCTACATAGGCATTGCCTGCAATGAAAAGCTTTTCGGAACATAGCTTCGTAGCACCATAGAGATTAACAGGATTTACTGCTTTGTCTGTGCTGAGGGCAATTACCCTTTTTACCCCTTGATCAATGGCAGCCTCAATAATGTTTTCAGCGCCTAATATATTAGTTTTTACTGCCTCAAAGGGATTATATTCAGCGGCAGGCACCTGCTTCAGAGCGGCGGCATGAATAATGTAATCCACCCCGTCAAATGCCCTATAGAGCCTGTCTTTATCCCTGACGTCTCCAAGAAAGTATCTCATACAGGGATACTGCTTTTCAGAAAAGATATGAGCCATCTCATACTGTTTCAATTCATCGCGGCTGAATATAATTAAACGCCTTGGCTCATATCTTTTTAGGATAATCTCTGTACATTTCTTGCCAAAAGACCCAGTCCCGCCCGTAATCAATATGTCTTTGCCATTAAACAAAGCTATCCTCTGCTCCTCTTTGATAAAATCTTTCAAAAACTACATAAACCTTATCAATATCATCGTGAATAATCTCAGCAAATTTAAGCAGTTTTTTCTTCAGAAGATATGACCTGTCACTGTCAATCAATCACATGCATGTAAGAATGCCTAAATACAGGACTAAAACAGAGTAACTCATCCAGAAGGCATAATTGATTTTAGATAAAAGCCCAGCAAATTTATAACTATACATTTTGGAACTCCCTTGTTAGTTTCTCCTTTCTCTGCCCTTTAATCTCATTAGGGATACCTATGTTTTCTTATCTCTGATCTTCTCAAAGGTCTGTATGCCTATGGGGAGCTTCTTCATCATGATGTGGGTATATTGTAGCACAGTTAAGGTTGGGCTCTGTAGGAAGGGCAGTTGTAGGGGCGATTGCCCACTCCATGGTATTAACCCCTACCAAATGGCCCTGTCATTGCTGCAAAAGAAAAAAAGGCAAGGGCAAGCCTTGCCCCTACTGTCGCCCCTTAGACAGGCTCAGGGTGACAGACCATTGAAGGCGCTATATCGATGACCCACCTTTTGCCCATACCTTACCTCCTATGGTAGTTCTATCAAAGGTAATTTACCAATACCTTATGCCGCCCTCAATAATGCTGTCTTGCACCTTTATGTCTTTTGTCTTCGAGACTATGCACTTGTCCTTTGGTCCCCTTACCTCTGAGTCCTTAATGATTAGCCTACTTTTTGAATCATCAACATAAATTTGATCATCACGGTTCTTCTCAACCTTACACCTCTCTATCTCTGCAGTGGAGGATGTGAGCCATATACCAATATCTGCTACATTTGAGATTGAGGAGTCTTGTAATACAACTGTAGAACCATCGGCAGATATACATCTATATCCACCACTTAAGGTGCCCTTAAGGACCTCTAATCTACCACCACCCTTTATCTCTATAAGCCCTTTTTCTTTTATTACACCCTTTGTGCTTACCTTGATGCCCCTCAGCCTCAAGGTGCCACCCTCTACCTCAAAGGCACACCCCCCCTTTGCCACCACCTCTGCACCATCAACACCCTCTAGGGTGTAATCCCCACCTGAGAGCCTTATAGGCCCATCTATCTCATGCCTGCCTGTAAGCCTTATATATCCCTTACTTTTGAGGTATCTTGAAAGGTCTATATCACCGCCTTTATACAACAAACCACTTCCTCCATGCCCTTCAAGTTCCTCTATCCTTTTGGTTAGATTACTAATAGCTTCATTGAGTTGGATTATCTCTTGCTGGTTTTTTTTGATCTCTTTTATGACGTAATTATCTGTAAGCACCTGTAGATACATGTCAAAATACTTAAGGTCCACCTTTTCAAAGAGCACTTTGACAATCTCCTGTTGTAGGTCATCGAGCACATTTTTAAGTAGTTCCTTTAAAAATTCCCTCTTAAAGTTATCCATAAGGTGTTATACCCCCCTTTGATTTCTCATTAGATAGTCAATGTGTCTGGCATCAAGTAAGGCCAGTGCAATGAGGTTCGTTACCACTACTGAGGGCATCTCCCCTGCAAGGGAGTAGATAACATGACATAGAGGATATAGTCTGGTGTCTAAGTAACTTTTTAAGCCTCTGACCTTTTCCCTGAGATCCGATGTCAAGTCCTCGACAAAATTATTATGCATCAGGGTCTGTAACCTCTTCTACCCTCGCACCCCCCATAAGCCTTTCACCCTTATATTTCAAGACCTGACCCCATCTTCTTCCTGAAAATACCTCACCAACTGATATATATTAACCAAAAATTTAATCTAAAGGAGGTTTGCTATGTTAAGGACTGTTTTCTATGGGGTCTTTTTGTCTCTCTTTGTATTAATCCAAACCCTTTATGCACAAGAGGTTTTTAAGATCGGATCACCACTGCCCATGACTGGTGCTGGAGCTGCCTTTGGTGAGAAATTCAAAAAGGCATACTCAATGGCAATTGATGAGATCAATGCAAAGGGCGGCATAAATGGCAAGAAGATAGAACTTGTTATTGACGATACACAGGCAAAGCCAGCGGTTGCAGTAACAAACGCAAAGAAACTCATCTCCTCTGATAAGGTCATAGCCCTTGTGGGCGGTTGGAGCAGTGGCGTTGCCCTTGCAGTGGGACCTGTTGCCCAAGACAATAAAACACCCTATCTGCTTGAGCATCCCGCCCTTGATGATATCACTCGTCAGGGACATGATTATGTATTTAGGCTCCAACCTACAACAGGCATGTACAGTGCTGCCCTTGAGGATTTTCTTGAGAAAGTGGTATATGCACAGGAAAAGAGAAAACTCAAGGTGGCATATTTGTATGTGGACAACGCCTTTGGTCAAGGTGTTGCTAAATATGGTATTTTGCCCTATTTTAAGAACAAAAAAGACAAGTTTGATCTCCTAGTATCAGAGGCTTACAACGAGAAGGCTATGGATTACAAACCGCTCCTTTTAAAGGCAAAAAATGCTAACCCTGACATTGTGGTCTTGACATCATACCTTACCGATGGGATTTTGCTTGCAAAACAGACAAAGGAAGTGGGTCTTCAGGCAAAGGTATTCTCTGGCACCGGTGCAGGCCACAGTATGCAAGATATCTATGAGAAAAGCGGAAAGGCCGTAGAGGGATATTTTAGCTCTGGACCTTGGCATGGTGCAATAAAATCACCTCAATGGAAAAAGTGGAGACAGGACTGGGAGAACAAGTATAAGTATGTCCCCGGGGAACATGAGATTGAGGGCTATGTGGCAATCTATGTGCTTGCTGAGGCCTTAAAAGGTGTCAAATCATCAGATATCATAAAGCAGAGAGAAGAACTCCAGCAATCTTTGAAAAAGATAAATATGGATACTATCTTTGGTAAGATAAAGTTTGAGAACTTCGAGGGATACACAAACCAAAACAAGGCACAGGGCCTCACTGCCCTTGCCCAATGGCAAGAGGGCAAACTCTATCAGGTATGGCCAAAAGACGCTGCTGAAAGGGAATTTAAGTATTAGAAGGCACTGATTTTTTGCCTCAGCAATGCTTATTTCAATAGTAATAAACGGACTTCTTATAGGTTGCATATATAGCCTTATAGCCGTGGGACTAACAGTAATCTTCGGTGTCATGAGGATTATAAATATGTTCCATGGTGATGCAGTAATGCTCGGCATGTATGCAGCCTACTTTCTTCACGAGAAGTATGGTTTAAGCCCCTATGTTGCAACTATTGTAACGGCCCCTATATTTCTTGCGGCAGGTATGGCTATATACAAAATACTTGCCCCTATCCCACCAAAGCAGCGTGAGATGAGCTCCCTGATTATTACGTTGGGAATATCCTTTGTAACAGCTACAACTGCAATGCTACTGTGGACTGCAGACTATAGGACCGTCAACCTGTCTTATTCTCAGGAGGTCTTTGACCTTTTGGGCACTCGCATAGGTTATCCTGCCCTAATATCCTCTATATTTTCACTACTACTTATAGGAGGTTTTTATCTGTTTATGACAAAGACCTTTTTGGGTATGTCCATAAGGGCAACGGCAATTGACCCTACTACTGCATCGCTCTATGGTGTAAATGTGAAGATAACCTCTATGGTTACCTTTGGAATTGGGCTTGTATTGGCAGGTGTGGCGGGGGCCGTGTTGTCGCCTATTTTTTACATGTATCCCTTTGTAGGGTCAAACTTTGTCATAAAGGCCTTTACTATTGTTGTGCTTGGTGGTATGGGATCTGTCACAGGGGCCCTCATTGGTGGACTGCTTTTAGGTGTTTCTGAGGCATTAGCTAGCACCTTCTTGGAGTACTCAATGAAGGACATCATCGCCTTTTTGATATTCCTTGGGGTGTTGATATTTAAACCCTCAGGTCTTTTAGGGGGCAGATCAAGGGTATGAAGTCATCAAAGGCATACATTGCCCTGCTGGTTGCGGTGCTTTTATTGTCACTTTTACCCCTTCTAATGAGCTCAGAAAAACATAAGTATCTCTACGATGTCCTTTTTACCCTTAATATCCTTATCCTGTTATCTGTGTCATGGAACATCCTTGGAGGTTTTGCAGGGCAGGTATCCTTCGGACATGCCGGTTTTGTAGGTATGGGCGCCTATGCAGTAGCGCTGCTGCATCATCATCTACAACTATCACCCTGGGTTGCCATGCCCTTTTCAGGCATAACCGCTGTTATAGGCGCTATGCTTATTGGTTCAATTGCCCTCAATCTCCGGGGTCCCTTTTTTGCACTCTCCACCCTTGCCCTTGCAGAGGTGACTAAGCTGATTGTAGAGGGTTGGAGAGGATTTACAATGGGCACTCAGGGGATAGTGATTGCCCAAACTGAATTGTTAGGCATAAAGACCACAGGGGGCTTATATTTCATAATTACCCTTTGGGCTGCAGGCTTTGCCCTCCTTATCTCTTTGCTTATCAAAAACTCGAGATACAATTATTACTTTCTTGCGGTTGGTGAGAATGAGGATGCCGCAATCGCAGTGGGGATAAATGCACGTAAATATAAACTCTATGCGCTTCTTGTAAGTGCCTTTTTGGCAGGACTTGCAGGCGGGCTTATTGTGGCTCATACAGGCTTTGTTGACCCTGAGAGTGGTTTTGACATGGTGAGGACTGTGGAACCAATATTTATAACCATTGTAGGTGGCATGGGCACTGTATTTGGTCCACTTATTGGGGCTATACTGCTTGTGCCTGCGGGTGAGTATCTGCGCACAGAGTTTACTAAGGCACACCTTCTATTTTATGGTGTTTTGCTTGTTGTATTTGCTCGATTTATGCCCAGGGGTATTATGGGTTTTTTCAGGAGAATCGGCAAATGACTCTCCTGGAGATTGAAAGGGCATCAAAAACCTTTGGCGGCATTACTGCCCTTGAGGACATCGATCTAAAGATTGATAAAGGACAAATCGTTGGTTTGGTCGGTCCCAATGGGGCTGGCAAAACAACCCTGATAAGCCTAATAACAGGTTATGAACCTGTCAGCAGCGGCAGGATATTTTACAAGGGCAATGACATAACTAAGGTTCCAGTTTACAAGAGGTCCTTAATGGGCATAACAAGGACCTTTCAGGTCCCCCAACATTTTAAGTCCCTAACTGTATATGAGAATATCCTCATACCCCTCCTCCTTAGAGACTCAGACACCGTCGCATCTAAGAGGGCTTACGAGATAGCTGACAGGATGTTTCTAACTGAAGACCTCAACAAAGAGGCAGACTCCCTGTCAATAGGAAAACTAAAACTCTTGGAGATAGCAAAGGCCTATGCATCAAATCCAGAGTTGCTCCTTGTTGATGAGCCTGTAGGCGGCTTGAGCGCTGATAAGATGGATGCACTCATAGAAACTATAAGGGGCTTAAGAAAGGAGGGCATTACAATACTACTTGTAGAACACATCATGAAGGCTGTGATGTCCTTGGTGGATAAACTCGTGGTGCTAAACTTCGGTAAGATCCTCGCACAGGGAAACCCAAAGGAAATAATGTGCCAACAGGAGGTCGTTGAGGCATATTTAGGAGAGGAATATGCTTGAAATAAAGGATCTAAGGGCAAGCTATGGCAAGCTTGAGGTCTTAAAAGGTATAACCCTTAAGATCCAACAGGGTGAGATATTCTCAATTATAGGCCCCAATGGCGCAGGTAAGAGCACCCTGCTTAAGGCAATCACTGGATTGATGCCCCATATAGAAGGCAAAATAAACTTTGCAGGGATAGATATTACGGGCCTACAGCCTCATCAAATTGCCGATATTGGGATTGCCCATGTTCAGGAGAGACACAGGGTCTTTGGCTCAATGACGGTCAAGGAAAACCTGCTTATGGGCGCCTATATCAAGACCAAAAGGCGTTACATAGAAGAGAATCTCGAGTATGTCTTTGCACTCTTTCCAAGGCTAAAGGAGAGGCTGAACCAACAGGCAGGCACCCTCTCAGGGGGTGAACAGCAGATGCTTACTATAGGACAGGCATTAATGATGATGCCAAGGCTAATCTTGATGGATGAGCCCTCTTTAGGATTAGCGCCTCTTCTAATCAACTCAATCTATGAATCCCTAAGAGAGCTCAACTCAAAGGGGATGACTATACTGCTTGTGGAACAAAATGTGAAAAAGGCACTTCAGATATCTCAGAGGGCTGCACTCATTGAAAACGGGGCTATAGCCTTTGAAGGCAGTAGTGAAGAACTCAGATGTAATGAGGAGATTACAAAGATATATCTTGGTTTGTGTTGATCAATCTAAGGCAGGCCCTTTTTATCCATAGGCTCAATGTGGACCATCACGTCCACTACCTCAGGCAGTTCTGCCCTTATGGCATCTTCAACCTCATGGGCTATCCTATGGGCATCTATAACTCGCATATCGGGTTGAACAAGTACATGAAGGTCTAAAAAGACATTGCCCTTTGCCCCCCTGGTCCTGATCTCATGGCACTCAATTACACCATTGTGGCTGCAGACGATCTCCTTTACCCTTATAGTATCGGTCTGGCTTTTATCTATTAACACCTCAGCGGCCTCTTTGATTATGGTAATGCCTGTATAGGCAATAACTAACCCAATAGCAATCCCCGCTATGGAATCAGCCATATGAAATCCTAAGATATGGGCAATGAGCCCTACAATAACCCCAAGGGTCACATAGACATCTGAGAGTGTGTGCTTTGAATCAGCCAGGAGGAATTCAGACTGGAGCTTGGTGCCCATCTTTTTTTCATAAAGGACTACAAAGATATTGATGCAAAGGGTAACAAGCATGATAAAAACACTTTTATGATCTATCGCAGCCCCTTGTCCCTTTATCAATGCCTCATAGACATTCTTGAAGATCTCAAAACAGGCAAAGAGCATTATCAAACCTATAAAGATCGTAAAGAGGGTCTCTAACTTTCTATGTCCATAGGGATGGGTACTGTCTGGTGGATGACTTGCGAGCGTTATGGCAATTATGCCTACTACATTTGATACACCGTCAAAGAGCGAGTGAAAACCGTCTGAGAGTATAGCTACTGAGTCAGTCCAATATCCATAAAAGATCTTTGCCCCTGAGACTGATATATTGAGGGAAAGGGTAATCAGCAATACCCTTTTAATCTGCCGTGCCCTTTGCAAGGATTACCTCCCAGTGTCTTTTGAATTGATCAAAGGAGCCATTTTTTATGGCCTCACGCATTATTGCAAAAAAGCGTTGATAGAAATGTAGGTTGTGTATTGAATTAAGCCGCATGGAGAGTATCTCCCTTGCCATAAAGAGGTGCCTGAGGTAGGCCTTGGAGTAACCCTTACAGGTAGGGCAATCGCATTGAGGGTCAAGGGGTTCTGGGTCCTCTTTATATTCAGCCCTTTTGATGCTTATCCTGCCTTGACTGGTAAAGAGTGTGCCATTCCGTGCATTTCTTGTGGGCATGACACAGTCAAACATATCGAAACCCCACTGCACTGCCTCTAAGACATCCCTGAGGTCACCAACGCCCATTAAGTAATGGGGCTTGTCTTTTGGCAATAGGGGTGCTATAAAAGAGATTATCTCATATAGCTCTTCCTTTCCTTCCCCTACGCTTAAGCCACCAACGGCATAACCGTCAAAATCAATCTCCTGAAGCTGCTCAAGGGATTGCAACCTCAGGTCTTTATACATCCCCCCTTGCACTATGCCAAACAGGCTCTTTCCTTGAGTGTCTTCAGATACCTTGAAACGTTCCTTACACCTTAGTGCCCAGTCTGTAGTGAGTCTCAGTGACCTTTGCACATAGTCGTAGTCAGCAGGATAAGGCGTGCACTCATCAAGGCACATGAGGATGTCTGAGCCAAGACTCATCTGTATATCTATTGCCATCTCAGCCGTAAGAAAGTGGGTTGAGCCATCAAGGTGAGAACGAAATTCTACGCCATTGTCTGTAATCTTTCTTAAGGGCGATAGGCTGTATACCTGAAAACCACCACTATCTGTAAGTATAGGTCTATCCCAGTTCATGAACCTGTGGAGCCCTCCCAGCCTCCTTATTGTCTCATGTCCTGGCCTGAGATATAAATGATAGGTGTTGGCAAGCACAATCTCTGCCCCTGTGTCTGATAGTTCTTCAGAAGATAGGGCCTTCACCGTTGCCTGAGTACCCACAGGCATAAAGGCAGGGGTTTGCACAGTGCCCCTGGGTGTGTGTATTATGCCAGTGCGGCTATAATTGTCTCTGGAGATTATTTTAAATAAGAAGGGCATTTAGGATATTATCAAAGTTAGGCTCTAAAGAGTAAAAGGACAAAAATCAAGCCTTTCTTTCTGCCACTGTTATTACCCTGTAACATCTTAGGCACCTTCCCGCCTCTGCTACAGCCTCCTCTTCAGTAAAACCCTTGTCAACCTCTCTAAAATCAGCCTTCCTCTCTAAGGTGGGTTCATGACTTACAGGAATCCTGCGTTTTTGATAAACAAAGGGTATGGACTCCTTTGGGTCAAAGGGCTTAAATATCTTAAAAATATCCTCTTTAATATCCTCTTCGGTATCACTAAACTTACCTGTTTTCAGGAATTCATCTATCTTTAGGGCAGCCTTTCTGCCCTGTGCACATGCCTTAATTAAGACATCAGGACCACTCACGCAGTCTCCTCCAGAAAAGACGCCCTTACGAGAGCTCATAAGGTGTTCATTCACTATTATGGAGCCCTTTTTAGTAATCTCAATGCCAGCCAGTTTATTGAGACAGGCATAATCACCCTCCTGTCCTATGGCAGGGACTACAACATCTGCCTCAACAAAGAACTCCGAGCCAGGCACCTCTACAGGTCTCTTTCTACCTGAGACATCGGGTTCTCCCAGCTGCATCCATAAACATTCAATGCCCTTAATCTTTTTATTTTCAGCTACAATCCTCTTTGGAGCTGCAAGGAAATAGAACTTTACCCCCTCAAGCTTTGCATCCCTAACCTCCACAAAATCAGCAGGCATCTCCTGAATAGTCCTTCTATAAATTAAGCTTGACTCCTGAAAACCAACCCTCAGTGCACTCCTTACACAATCAATAGCAACATTGCCTCCTCCTACAACAGCTATCTTCTTGCCTTTAGGTATCTGGTCAAATAGTCCAAGATTTATGTTTCTAAGGAAATACACCCCTGGTATAAAACCTTCGTATCCCTCATCCTCCCCTTTTACACCCATACTTTTATGGCAGTGACATCCCAATCCCAGAAAGATGGCCCTAAAGCCTTCAGACTCAAGGTCTTCTATTGTAAAATCAACACCTAATGACCTATTGTATTGAATCCTTACACCAAGTTCCTCTATAGCCTTGACCTCACCCCTTAGGATGTCTCTTGGCAAGCGATAATCAGGTATACCCACTGCTGCCATACCACCAGGCTCAGAAAGGGATTCAAAAATAGTAACCTCATATCCCTTAAGAGCAAGAAAAT
Source organism: uncultured bacterium (assembly GCA_937949555.1). Lineage (GTDB taxonomy): Bacteria > Nitrospirota > Thermodesulfovibrionia > Thermodesulfovibrionales > Dissulfurispiraceae > DUZI01. The sequence goes on from CALEDV010000036.1 coordinate 51,911, forward strand.
AGCCACAACTCAAGCCTGCAGGTCCTGCACCGATAATGGCTATCTTTGAGGACTTCCTTGGCAGTTTTTTAGGTTTTTGATAGTTTCTAGATATCTCAGGGATAGATTGACAATCTGGAGTTGAATCTTTGAGGGCATGGTCAGCAAGGAACCTCTTTAAATGCCTTATTTGTATAGGCTCATCAACCAAAGTCCTTCTACAGTTAAACTCACAGGGCCTTACGCAAACCCTACCCAAGACCCCAGGCAATGGCAGCCTCTGCAAGATAAGGTTCAGGCCCTCTTGAAACTGCCTGTTTTTGATAGCCTCTACATATCTGGGTATATCAAGGTGTATAGGACAAGCCTCCATGCAAGGGGCAGTGAGAAAGGATTTGTATGTAAAGTCTTCATTGTCTCCTGGTCCCTTCACCGAAGTCCCTTGAAAGGTATCCCTAAATTCAACAATCAGCCTCTTGAATATTGCCGTTGCCTTTCCAATCTCGCATAGAGAGGTAGTTGAGACGGTATCAGAGAGATTGTAGATAATGTCCAGCAGGCTATTGTCTTTTCTATCCCTATTGATCCTCTCAAAGAGATCCACAAGTGCCCTTGTGCCAACCCTGCAGGGTATGCATTGACCACAGGAATACTCAGCCAATGCCTTTGCGTATTGCAGACAGAGAGAGGATATAGTAATTTCTGGATCCGATATCTTAATGCCTTCAATTGATATTACCGCAGAGACTGCCCTATTTCTAATTACTATAGGTTCTGCTTGCTCTTTTAGTTCCGAATTCCAAAGGGACAGGGTTTTCATTGGAATAACTCCTTATGCAGAGGGGAAAAGACCGACAATGAGGCAGCATGATACCTTTTAGCACATTCTGGACATAGGGTCCTGAGTTGATCCTTCTCTTCAGAATCTATCCTCTTTAGCACAAACTCCCTATGTTCAAAGGTTGTATATCGGCTTGAACAGGATGAGCATACTAATAGTTCAAAGCTTTTTTTCCTGTTATTGTATAGATACAGTCTCCTCTGATCGCCCTTGTCAACAACCTTAATAGCCCCTACTGGGCATAGAGAGGCGCAGGCTCCACAGCCTATGCAATTTGCCTCATTGAATCTGACATACTCGGCAACCTTATTGTTTCCGCCTTCAATGCTGTCCATCGATAGGGCACAGGCCTTTATGATGTTTCTGCATACCTTTACACACAAACCACAGAGTATGCAGTCATCTTTATTTAACGGATTATAATTTTTGGAGCAGCTTAGAGTGAGCCTCTTAATATCTGAGCTATTATTTGTGCCTGAAGATAATAGTTCCATTATTGTCAGTCTCATCTTCTTAAGCCTCTCCGTCTCAGTGGACACCCTCATGCCCTCCTTTGCCTCGCAGTTGCATGAGGTAGTTATAAAATCTTTCATTGTAGAGGTTTCTATCGCTACAATGCAAAGTCTGCAAAAACCAGAGGGCCCAAGCGCTCTATGGTAGCAGAGCGTTGGTATAACTATGCCTACAGATCTTGCTCCCTCTAAAATAGTAGTCCCTTCAGGTACAGTTATCTGTTGTTCGTTGAGAATAAAATTAATCTGCTTCATCTAAATATGCTCCTTTCTCTCCCCTCCCCCTATACTTTCTGAGATATTATTCCTTTTGCCCTTTTGTATAGCAAGATGCAGGAAGGCATTGTAAATGTTGGTTTCCTAAAGCAATGCTACATCCCTTGAAGAATGGACTTAACCCTTGGAAACCTATCAATATCCGTATGGGGTAGAAATAGCGCAGACATGTAGTCATCCATAAAACCTGCTGAAACCGATAACTCAATATAGGTCATCCTTGAAGCTATATCCTCTACCTCTTTGATCAGCTCTGAGGACATCAAAGCAAGATAGGCTCCGGTGATTGATGTATTACCTAAATAAGAATACTTACTCTCCTCAATATCAGGCAGCATACCAATGGAGATAGCCTTTTTGACATTTAAATAGTTACCAAAGCCTCCAGCAATATAGACCCTTTGAATCATATCAATGGAAAGACCTGCCTCATTTAAAAGTGTGTTAATCCCAGCATATATGGCTGCCTTTGCTCGGATAAGATTATCAATGTCAACCTCCGAAAGCGTTATCTCTCTTCCTGTCTGTGGGTCAGCATAAAAGACATACTCCATGCCATTTTCTCCTTCCCGTATCCTCTTAGACTTCTCAGGAATAAACTTGCCCTTTTGGTTGATAATACCATTTATATAAAACCCTGACAGGGCATCAATCATGCCTGACCCACAAATGCCAAGGGGATGGGCATCTCCAATTACCTTCAATGAAGGCTCGCCATTTATAGGATCAAAGGTAACCTCCTCAATAGCGCCTTTGGTTGCCCGCATCCCTGAACTTATACCGCTGCCTTCAAAACAAGGTCCCGCAGAACAGGCTGCGGTCATAAGCCACTCATTGTTGCCTATGACAATCTCACCGTTTGTCCCAATATCCATGAAAAGGGCTATCTCAGGGCTTCTGTGCATCTTTGAGGCAAGAACACCTGATACAATGTCACCACCCACATAACTGGCTACACAGGGCATAGTGTATATGGGCGACTGCGGATTAATAGCGAGACGCGCTGAAGAGGCACGCCAGAGGTGAAATCTATTTACTGTAGGTATATAGGGTTCTTCTCGTATAGATGCAGGATTGAGTCCCCAAAATAGATGGGACATTGTTGTGTTGCCTGCAATTACCACCGAGTCAATCTCACACCTGCTGATGTTGTGTTTCTCCCTTATCGCATTGATTATGTTGTTTATATCTTCTATAACCGCATTTCTTAGATCCCCTAACCCATTGCCCTCAGCAGCATAGACAATCCTCGTGATCACGTCATCGCCATAACGAATCTGTGAATTATAGGTTGACCCTGAATCCACAAGACTTCCATCAAGGAGATTAACCATATAGGCAACCACTGTAGTGGTTCCTATATCTACTGCAATGCCAAACCTTCTATTACAAAAACCCTCAGAGGTCAAAAAGATTGCCTGTCTCAAGCAGTGGTCATCTTCAATGTAATTTATATCAAAACTCCAGTTTGATAGTCTCATGGTTTCTGCCATAGTAGAAACAAAACCATGGGAAAATCTCATGGGCGATAAACCCATCTCCTGGAGTCTTCTTTCAAGCCTGTCAAGATCGCTTATGTTATCACTCAATGTTGGTGGAGGCAGTTCAACATGAACCCTTCGGACTAAGGGTGTTATCTCCACGCCGTAACCCTTAAAATAATCCTGAAGGCTTTCAGCGTTGGAAAGGGCTATCTTGTCACCAACCATCAACCTTGACTGCTTTGGTATCTCAATAAGCAGGTCGCCCTTAGCAAGGGTCTTACAGGCAAGCACAATACCTTGCTCCCTCTCTTTTGCAGGGAGATTGCCATAGGAGATGACCTCGCAGTCTCCCTCAATGATCCTCACCTTACACTTGCCACAAAGCCCCCTACCCCCACAGGATGCAGATATGTATATACCTGCCTTTTTAAGGGCCCTGTAAATGTCTTGGTCTCCTTCGATTGGGAAGACCTCATCGGTAGTCAGTTTAATATTCATCTTAAATCCCTCCTGTATCCTATCTGGTAATATTCAATATCAAGGCTATGCATCTTCTTTGGGTCATAGAGGTTTCTTCCATCAAAGATGATGGGGTTTTTCAGGAGATGTTTGATCTCATCAAAGTCTGGGCTCCTAAATTCCTTCCACTCTGTGACTATTATCAATGCTTCAGCGCCCTTAAGCACCTCATATTTAGTCTCACCATATTCTACCGATTTATTAGAGATCAGCCATATTTTCTTAGCCTGCTTCATTGCTTTAGGATCATAGGCCGTAATAAGGGCACCCCTTGAAGTAAGGTCATCTATCAGGATTAATGAAGGGGCCTCTCTCATATCATCGGTCTCTGGTTTAAAACTCAGACCCCAAAGGGCAAATCTCCTGCCACTGACCGAGGGAAATCTCCCAAGCACCATTTCAGTAAGTTTGTGTTTCTGATCCCTGTTCACTGCCTGAACTGCCTGAAGGATTCTTGGTATATAGCCTGCTTTTTTTGCTGTATCCTCTAATGCCCTCAGGTCCTTTGGAAAACAACTACCTCCAAATCCACAGCCAGGGTATATAAATTGGTAACCAATCCTGCGGTCGCTGCCAATGCCGATCCTTACCTTATTTACATCAGCGCCAAGGATTTCGCATATATTGGCAATCTCGTTCATAAAGGATATCTTTGTGGCAAGCATTGCATTGGCTGCATACTTTGTCAGTTCTGCACTCCTTACATCCATTGCAATGAAACGTTCGTGGGTTCTCGTAAAGGGGGCATAGAGTTGCCTTAATATCTCTATAGACCGCTCATTATCTGCCCCAACTATTACCCTATCGGGTCTCATAAAGTCATTAACGGCATCCCCTTCTTTTAGGAACTCTGGATTACTCACCACATCAAAGTCAATAGACACGCCCCTTTGGTTGAGAGTTTCCTCTATTATCTCCCTGACCTTATCGGCAGTACCCACAGGCACCGTAGATTTATTCGCCACAATAAGGGGGGCATTCATAACTGTAGCAATGTCTCTTGCAGCCTGCATCACATAATTCATATCAGCGCTCCCGTCTTCCAGAGGCGGTGTGCCGACGGCTATGAAGACTATCTCTGCGTCAACAAGTGCATCCTTTATACTATTTGTGAAGGAAATATTGCCCCTCTTAAGATTATCCTTAAGTAGCACCTCAATGCCTGGCTCATATATGGGAGAGATTCCAATTTTTAGACGCTCAATCTTTTTACTGTCTATATCAACGCACACAACCCGGTTACCCATTTCAGCGAAACATACACCTGTTACAAGTCCTACATAGCCAGTACCTATAATAGCAAGCCTCATGGTTTATTGATTCCCCTTATTTATTAGTCTTTCAAATAAAAGCAAGCCTTCAATATGCCTCTCTGTAAGTTCATAGTCAAGATTATTCCAGTAAGTGAGTATTTCCTGTCTCTTCATGAAACCTATTAAAGGACAGTAATCCACTATCTCATTGAGACACTGCAATGCCCTTGTCTTTGTTATTTCTAATTCCTTTGTAAATCTCTCATAGAGCAGTATTTTATCTTCCCCTATATTGTCCTTCCTGACTATCCAGAGGGCAAAAACAAAGGGAAGACCTGTATGATTGTGCCATAATTCACCAAGGTCATATACATAGAGGCCTGTATTGTCAACTTTAAACTGCCTCAGGGCATCATCACCTATAAGCAGAAAGGCCCTTGCGTTATCAGCCTGGGGATTTGAACTCTTTATAATTACAGGCATTATCCCGTAAAACTCTCTGGTTATAACCCTAAAAAGCTCTATTGATGCTGCAGACTGTGCGGTAACAGAAACCATTTCACCATTTAATCGTTCAATGGGTATCCTTGAAAAAAGGTATATGCTGCCTACTTTGCCGATAGCACTTATTGAATGATTTGGTATGTATTCATATAAATCCCTATGGAGCAGATACTCTACTGAAGAAGAAGGACTGAGATCAATGTCGCCCCTTCTAAGCATTGCATTTAAGGCAGAGGGAACACCCTCAATAAAGTCGTAGTCTATACATTCAAAATCCCTTCTTAAAATATGGAAAATAGGGAACAGATTTCCAAAGGGTATCAAACCAATCCTTAGCCTTTTCATCCCTTTATAACACCCAGGGGCCTCATCTTTGCAACCTTCTTAGATATGCCCGCACTGTGAATGACATTGATGACCTCAGAAATGTCCTTGTATGCCTCTGGCATCTCCTCAGCGAGGGTGTCTCTTCCATAGGCCATCACAAAAACGCCCCTTTCTTTAAGCTCCTCTGTAATTGACCTGCCCCTTGCGCTCTTTAGTGCCTGACTCCTTGAAAGCCTCCTGCCTGCACCATGGGAGGTAGAGCCAAAGGTCTCCTGCATGGCCTTCTCAGTGCCCAAAAGCACATAGGATGCCCTACCCATGTCACCGGGTATAATAACAGGCTGGCCAATAGACTTATATCGCTCTGGTAATTCTGGATGTCCAGGGTTAAAGGCCCTTGTAGCGCCCTTTCGGTGTACGATCACTTCCCTTACCCTACCCTTCACCACGTGTCTTTCTATCTTGGCGATGTTGTGGGCTACATCATAGACAATAGAAAGCCCTAAGTCCCTTGGGGATATCCTCAGGGTGTTTATAAAGGTCTCTCTGGTCCAATGCATTATTAATTGCCTATTTGCCCAGGCATAATTTGCCGCTGCCTTCATAGCATTGAGATATGCCTGTCCCTCAGGGGATTTTAGGGGTGCACAGGAGAGCTCTTTATCAGGTATCTGATAATCATATTTCTTTGAGGCATCCTTCATAAGGCCAATAAAGTCCGTGCAGACCTGATGGCCAAATCCCCTTGAACCTGTATGGATCATCACAGTGACCTGTCCCTTAAACAATCCAAGTACATTGGCTGCCACCTCATCAAAGATCTCCACCACCTCCTGGACCTCAAGGAAGTGATTGCCTGACCCCAAGGTGCCCAACTGCCCCCTACCCCTCTCATAGGCCCTTTTTGATAGGGCTGATGGATCCACACCCTCAAGACATCCCCCTGATTCAATGTATTGCAAGTCAGTGGCATCACCATATCCTCTTTTAACTGCCCATAGGGCGCCCTCAGAGAGCACATCCCTTTCATCCTTAGGGCTAAACCTTGTGTGGCCCTTTGAACCTACTCCAGAGGGTATTGATTTGTATAGGTTAATAATGAGGTCTCTCAGCTTTGGTTCTAAATAAGTGCGTGTAATATCGGTCCTCAATAGCCTTACACCACAATTTATGTCATAGCCTACACCCCCTGGCGAGATAATCCCAGAGTCCAAGTCAAAGGCAGCCACACCACCAATGGGGAACCCATATCCCTCATGGATATCTGCCATTGCAATAGCGGGTCCCACAATGCCAGGCAGTGTAGCCACATTGGCAACCTGATCTACAGCAGCCTTTTCAAGGGTCTTCTCTAAGGTCTCATCTACATAAATCATGCCCTCAGCACCCATACCTTTTTTGTATTCAATAGGCACCTCAAGCCTGTAGGGATCGATTCTCTTTAGACCTATTTCTGTCATCTCTAAGACCTCTGTTGCCTTATAAATTAGTTTAAAAAAGCCTTGCTAAGTCTACTCACTGTATTGCCTTATTAACCTTGAGCCTATAACGAAGAACAAGGTGGCATAGGAGATAATTATGATCAGCGATATAATACCAGAAAGGTCTAGGTAATCCTTTCTCATTAGTATGTTTGTATGGGTTAAGGGGAAGATATACACCAGCGCCTTAAGCCCTTCGGGTATCCTATCTATAGGGAAAAAGGTGCCGCTGAAAAAGGCCATCGGTATTATAAAGAAGTTATTGTATGTCGATGTGTCCTCGTGGGAGCTGGTCATCATGCCAGTGATTACACCTAAGCTTGCAAACATAAAACAATTTATGAGGAGCGTTACAAAAAACAGGGGCGTAAAATATAGTGTCCCTGAGGCAATAAAACCTACTGTTAATATCAGTAATGACGCAAACAGCCCCTTCACCATCCCTGCCAGCACCTGCCCTATCATAATAGAAAAGGGAGAAACTGGGGCCTGTACAAATATCTGAAAGGTCTTAAAGTATATCCTGTTTAGGTTCAATGCAGTGGCTACCCAGGTATAAGAGTTTGTCATAGAACTCATTGCCACCAATCCTGGGATGAGATAGGTCAGGTAGTCTGTCCCTTCTATACGGACACTCTTGCCAAGGCCAAGGCCAAAGGTGGCAAGATAAATCACTGGCACAATCATCGCTGAAAACAGATAGCCCATCTTTATAAGCTTACGCCTAAACATGAGCATCTCTCTTAAAAATATTGGATACCAATTTGGACAGTCTTTAAAGGTCACTGATATATCCTCATTCAGGTCTCTTGCCTGTTAATTTTACAAAGGCGTCCTCCAGATTTGACCGTCTGACCTTTGCACCATTCTGTATCTCCCTTGCCCTTTGCAAGGCATCCTCATGGGTTTTATACATATATTGAGTCAGCCTTCCTGTCTCATCTATTGCATCAACTACATATTCACCAGCAAGCCTCTTGAGGTTATCGGGGCTATCAAGGGCTATAATATTGCCCTGGGACATGATAGCTACTGTGTCGCAAAGCGCCTCCGCTTCTTCTATATAATGGGTAGTCAGCATGACTGTCCTGCCCTCTATCTTTGTCTTTCTTATTACATCCCATAATTGTCTCCGTATCTGTGGGTCAAGACCAATAGTAGGCTCATCCAGGAAGAGTATCTTTGGTTCAGGCAAAAGCGCCCTCGCAAGCAGCAGCCGTCTTTGCATTCCCCCTGAGAACTGAGAAACCATAGAGTCTTTTCTGTCTGTAAGACCAACCATAGAGAGTTTCTCATCTATTGATGCGCTTAGATTTTTCACTTTATGTAGCATTCCATAAATTAAGAGGTTTTCTTTGGCTGTGAGTTCCCTGTCAAGATTGTTCTCCTGAGGCACTACGCCAATAAGTCTCTTAATAGCCCTTGGCTCTTTAAAAAGATCAAAGCCAGCTATAATACAACTCCCAGAGTCGGGTTTTGTAAGGGTCGTGAGTATTTTGATAGTAGTGGTCTTCCCTGCACCATTGGGCCCTAAGAGGCCAAAGACAATGCCCTCTTTAACATTGAAGGATACGCCATCAAGGGCATGGAGCATCTTGCTGCCAATGGTGTATGTCTTTTTCAAAGAGGAGACCTCTATGATGAGCTTGCTATCCATCCTACCACTGGATTATACCTAAATCTTAGGCGCTTTGGCCATTAATAACCAAAATAACCATGACAGCGGACAAGACAAAAAGAAAAGAGTAGGCATCCCAAAAACTCGATATACAGACTGTTAAGGCTTCGAAAAAACTGACAATGTCAATAGTTTTGTGAAAAACAGGGGTAGTTGATTCAAAAAGAAAAAAAACACCAGCAAGACAGGCCTCTTGCCTGCCAGAACATCCTTGAAGACCACATCTTCCGCTCAAATCGAATTAGCAGAAAAAACATTAGATCATAAATGGACTCATATAATTTGGATAAATGATTGTATATATACAAGCCAGAGACCTGTCTCACTTAATACCCTGCCCTTTAACCACACATTGTTTTGTGATATACTCTAAAGAAAAAACAAGAGGTGAGTTATGTTAACCACAGAAGAAAGGGTAGAAACCCTTGAGACAGTGCTTCAGAGGTTTATTATCCAAACAGACTCATCAATACAGGGGCTTAGCAGACAGATAGATAGGATAAGTAAAGAGGTAGATAGGGTAAGTAAGGAGGTAGATAGGCTAACCCATAATATCCAGAGGCAGTCTGAGGAACTTGCCCTTTACAGGGAGGAGGCAAGGATAGAGCGGATAGAGATGAACAAACGTTGGGGTGAGATCGCCAATAAGATGGGCACACTGGTAGAAGACATGGTAGCCCCAAACATAAAAGGCATAGCAAAGACCTATTTTGCTTGTAACGACCTTGAGGACTTTATGTTAAGAAGACAAAAGAGGCACTCAAAGGATAGGTCAAAGAGGAAGGAGTTTGATATTATCGCCCTTTGTGATGACAAGGTGATCTTAAACGAGACCAAGTCTACAGCACGGAAAAGTTATGTAGACGAATTCATCGTCACTATCAAGGAGTTTTTTGATTATTTTCCTGAGTATGAGGGCAAGAGGATAATACCGATCTTTGCCTCACTGTATATTAGTGACGACGTTATAACCTATCTTACAGATCGCGAGATCTACGCTATGGCAATAAAAGAAGACACCATGGACCTGTTGAATTTTCAGGCCCTTTCGTAAATAACCCCTCCAGCCACTCCCTTTAACTCGGCACAAGTCCCCCTCTCCTGAAGTAAGGAGGGTTTGTCAAACAATTTATCCCTAACATAAATGTAATGGCATTCTTTGCTGCCTCACCCCCCTTAGCTCAATTCAGGTATGACCACTGAAAGGCCCATGTATTGTGCAACTAACACATTGATTCTATAGACATCCCTAATTGCTTGTGGCGTAACCACATCTCTGTCTCCATAGGCATAGACCTCACCATCTTTTAGCAGTAGAAACTTATCTGCAAAACGCATTGCCATATTTAGATCATGAAGCACAATAACGGTAGTAAGGTTCATTGTCTTTGTAATGTCCACTAATAGCCTCATGACTTCCATCTGATTCTTTATATCCAGATGACTGATTGGCTCATCAAGCAGGAGAATCTTTGGCTCCTGAGCAAGGGCTCGGGCTATGACTACCTTCTGCAATTCTCCCCCGCTCAGTTCAGTAGTGTATTTAAAGGCATAATGCTCTAAACCAAGCATATTGATTATACGACTCGTAGTTTCTATGTCATGCCCTGATACCTCAAGCCCTATATGAGGCTTCCTCCCTAAAAGAACAGCATCAAAGACGGTGCAAAATACACCATTGGTCTTTTGAGGCATATAGGCTACGGTTTTTGATAACCCCTGGCTGCCAATCTCCTCAATGGCTTTATTATCTACTATTACCTTGCCTTTCTGTGGTTTAAGCAGTCCGCTTATAATCTTGAGCAATGTGGTCTTGCCTGAGCCATTGACACCAAGCAAGGAGGAGACCTCTCCTTCTGCCAACTCAAACCCAACATCAGATAACACCTTCTTGTCCCCATAAGCAAAGGAGACAGACTCAACCCTAAGCATACCCTACATCCTCCTCCCTCTAAGCAACAGGTACAAAAAAAGCGGGGCACCTGCAAAGGAGGTTATAATACCCACTGGAAGCACCACTGGTGCCATTACCGTCCTTGCAACTATATCTGAAAGCAACAATAATAAACCACCAAAGAGCGCCGAATAGGGCACCAAGAATCTATAATCACTACCTATGACAAACCTCAAGATGTGAGGGGATACGAGTCCTATGAAACCGATAATCCCTAAAAAGGATGTTGCAACGGAAACAATAAGGGCGCTTAGTATTAGGCTCATTATCCTCAATCGCCTTACCCTTACGCCAAGGCTTTGGGCAACCTCGTCTCCCCATTGAAGGGCATTAAAGTCCCATCGTTTTTTCAGGAAATATGCAAAGGGCAGCAGAAATGTCACAAACATGCCTGCATTCTCCCTCCAACCAGCCTTGCCTATATCTCCAAAGGTCCAAAAGACCGTAGCTGCAACCTGCATATCTGAGGCGAAGTATTGCAGAAACATGGTCGCAGCGCCAAAGAATGCGCTCAGGGCAACACCAGCAAGGATTATTGATTCAGCAGTAATGTTCCTAAGCGAAGACAAAACAAGTATAAATGCAACGGTCAACAGAGAGCCAATAAAGGCACAGGATGCCACAAGGTAGGGCGTTTTAAGGGTAACCATCTCATTGCCAGTCATGTGGGTTTGTCCTGCACCAAGGACTATGATTGCAAAGGCAGCCCCAAAGGCAGCCCCTTGGGATACCCCAATAGTGAATGGAGAGGCTAAAGGATTACGAAGGACGTTCTGCATTATAGCCCCTGCAACTCCAAGACCAGCTCCTGCTATCACAGCGCCAAAGGCCCTGCTAAGCCTTAGGTCCCATATCACATAATAAAAGGGACTTTCCTTATTAACCAATAGAGCCGATATTATTTCTCTAATTGGAATAGTCAACGACCCTACGGCAAGAGACATCACCAGAATAACTAAAAGGGCAGAGAAAATAACGATCCCGAATACCGTCTTTTTGAGTATGGCCCCCCTGTATTGTTGGTTAAGATCAACGCAACTCAATATTGCCTCTGCCAAAATGAAATCTCACAAACCCAAGGTAATCCCTTTTGTAAGATATTATAAGCCTCAATACCCTTTAAGAATTGGAATATCTCATCGGCCGTCTTTGGCATATCCACACCCTCTTTGGTTACACCAATAGATGGATAGAGGCACAATATACAGACAATCAAAAGCAAGGTTTTTATGCCCTTCAAAGGGGTCTCCACACAATAAGACCTATCTCAGCCTCAGTCCTATGGCAGACTAATTCCCCAGACAGGTAACATCCCGCTATCTCTCTAATTAACTCAACCTTTGCCTCTAAGCCATTGACCTCAATATGGGCTGATGCGTTACGAACTGCCTTTTCAATATCGCCCTTCCAGGTCCAGGAAGTATAAATATAATCAAGGGAATAATGCCTTTTAAGGCCCTCAAGGATTGTCTTTATTTTTCCTGCTCCAGGGGGTGGTTGATAGGATAAGTTGTGTCCCTTAAATACCTCTTCCATAAAAGCATTCCTTCTCTTTCTTCCCCATCCAATATACACACACCATTGCCTTGCACAGGACTCCATCTTCTCAATATCTTCCTGCTCCCTTATAGCCCCAGACATTGAAGACCATGCAATGTCAAAGGACTTGTAAAAACCTTCCCCTTGAACATCAAGATCTCTCCAGGAGGAATGAACTACATCCACATTGCCAATGCCATTGCTATCCCTTTGCTCAATAAGCCTATTCAACATAGCCTCCGAGAAATCAAACCCTGTTACATAGGACGCCTCAAAGGACAGCGGAAGGGTATATATACCTGTCCCACAGCCTATATCTAAGATCCTGCTCTTTGTAATGACCACTCCCCTTTCTTTAACCAGAGAGATTATTCTTTTGCTGTTAGAATAAGTCTCCTCCTCAAAGGGCAGGGGATAATCTGCAGCCCTTACCTCCCAGAATTTTTTAAATTGTCTCTCTCTATCTTCTCTGGCCTGCACCGAGGACATCTTACCATCCCCTTGAATAATCATGGCAACAGTCTAAACAGAGCTTTTTCCCGTCCTCAAGCCTCATCTTATGCTCTGGTGCACTCTCCCCGCATCTCTCACAGACCACTGAGGCGTATAACCTTGCCCTCTCTGGGGGCAAAAAGGAAGGCTCCTTGTAATCAAATATCTCCTCAAGTGGCGCCTGCAATAGGTATGCCTGCAATGCCTCCCTATCCATGCCTTCTCTGGAGAGTTGTTTTTTGAAAACTATCCTAACGGCCCTGCCAGTGTTACGATTAAAGAAGCTAAAGGCCTGTTTGCCCCTGTCCCTGTAAATCAGATTGCCCTTGCCAATGGAGCACCCTGTCATCACCTGAATCGCATCCACTCCGCAGGCATCGTTTTCAGTAACACAAACGATCTCCTCATCAGCAGACCTGGTAAAACCAAATAACCTTATAGCTGCCTCTGCTGCCCTATAACCAATAGCAAGTCCTGGACAGGCATGTCCATGAAAATCAATACACCTCTGCCATGCAGTCTTTGCATCACACATAATTAATAAACCTCCTTGATAGGATTCAAAACAAAAAGCCACAAAGACCTGTCTTCATGACAGAAAAGCCTTCGTGGCTTATTAATCTTGGTATATTTTAAAATAAAACCTATTATTGGAGTCTTCCTTGAGACCCACTGCAGAGTGGTTTTATATCAAATTTACAGAAAAAAACGCAAGACACCCGAAGGATAACCTTAAGACACTTTTAGGGATTTATGAAGATTTCAATCATACTGTCTCAGACATTCATAGTCAAGCATAGGATGTGCCCATTGAACGCCAACAAATAAGATAAGGGTAACAGAGGCATATAACTGAGTAATTGAATCACAACATCTGCTATAAATCTGTTATATGTGGAGATGAGGATTAGTAACCCATTAAAAAAGAGCCGAGAATGGGATTCGAACCCACGACCTGCCGATTACGAATCGGCTGCACTACCACTGTGCTATCTCGGCAGAAACATTTAAATTAAATAGCAACTCTTTGTTAGAAATTTAACAACAATCTTCCTAAATATTTTCAAATACACCTTTGCTTTAAACATGTCTCATCCAATAGATGTATATTAACAATATAAAACAGTATTCAGCAAGAGCGTCAATAGTGACAAACTGAAAACAGCATTTTCAATATTTTTGCATCTTGATAATATAAACTTTGTATTTTATATTACAAAACAAACTACCCAAGGAGGCTTGAAGCTATGAAAGGTTTTTTTAAAAGATACCTCAGGATCGATCTCTCGGAGGAGACCTTTGAGAGTATTCAGATAAATGATGAAATCCTATCTAACTATCTCGGGGGCAAGGGACTTGCTGCACACTTACTGATTCAGTATCAACCAGCAAATATTGATCCCTATTGGCCCGATAATCCTCTAATCATTGGCCTTGGCCCAATAACAGATACAAAAATATTCGGCTCTTCAAGGTATGGGGTTTATACGAAATCTCCACTGACTGGGCTCTTCTGTGAAAGTTACAGCGGCGGTAAGGTGCCTGAGAAGATCAGCAAGGCAGGCTACGATGCAATTGTAATAACAGGCAAGGCAGACAAACTGATTTATCTCCAAATCGATTCAGACACAGTTACTTTCAACGATGCAGCCAGCCTGAGGGGGATGGACTGTATTGAGACTGAGAAAAAACTCAACTCAATCTATGGGAAAGACTCAGGTTCTATCGTCATTGGGCCAGCAGGAGAGAGGCTAATCCCCTTTTCAATAATAAGCAACGATTTCTGGCGATGTGCAGGACGGGCTGGTGCAGGAGCAGTAATGGGTTCAAAGAACCTAAAGGCAATAGTATTTAATGGTAATAAAATGCGGGACTGTGCCAACGAACAGGGAGTGCAGGACTTTGCAAAGGTGACCTTTGACAGATGCAAAGACATGCCTGTCACAAAGGCATACAAGGAAAAGGGAACCCCTATGATGGTTGACCTTCTTAATGGAGCCAATGCCTTTCCCACAAGATATTGGCATCTTGGCTATTTTGATAAACACAAAGAAATAAATGCAGAGGCCATGAATACAAAGATGGAAGTAAAACCACATGCCTGCGCAAGGTGTTTTATGTCCTGTGGAAAATTATCAACTATCAAAGATGGTTTATACAAAGGACTCACTGTTGAAGGTCCTGAGTATGAGACTATCTACGCCTTTGGTGGACTGTGCATGATAGCTGACATACAACAAATTGCCTATCTAAACGATCTATGCGATAGGCTCGGTATGGACACCATCACCACAGGCAATTTAGTTGCCCTTGCAATGGAGGCATCTTTTCAAGGGAAGATAGGACAAAAAATAGATTACGGCAATTTTGAGCACACTGTAAGACTTATAATGCAAATAGCAGGTCGCAAGGGTTTAGGGGAGACTCTCTCTAAGGGTATTAAGACAGCATCCTCCCTGCTGGGCATGGAGGATATGGCTGTCCATGTTAAGGGTCTTGAGCCTGCAGGATATGACCCCAGAAGGCTCAAGGGCATGTCTTTAGCCTATGCAACCTCTGATAGGGGTGCCTGTCATTTACGGTCAACCTTTTATAAGGCTGAGTTAAGCGGCATGATAAGCCCAGAAACCATTGAAGGCAAGGCAGCATTATTTTTGGATTTTGAGGACCGCCTGACAATCATGGATACACTCATACTCTGTAGATTTTACCGTGACTTTTATCAATGGGATGAGCTATCGGAGATAATTAATCTAACCACTGGGGTTGATTTCAACAAACAACAACTCTCTGAACTTTCACTGCGAGTAAACACGCTCATAAGACAATACAATATTAGAGAGGGGATGACTGATGCAGACAACAGTATCCCTGATAGGTTTTTCAATGAACCCCTTGAAGACGTAAGGGACAATCTTAAAAAAGAGGAATTTCAGACAATGCTCAAGGAGTATTACAGCCTAAGGGGATGGCAAGATACAGGGCATCAGTAATATCCGCTATTCCGTATGTAGGGCATGCCTCTTAATAATCTCACAGAGTAATGTCAAGAGTTTTCAGGCTAAAAGCATTAAAAACCTTTGCATATCAATATATTGCTTCAAATTAGGTTGCCTCCCTGTAAATTCCCCTTTGTTAAGGAAGACCCCCCTGAGAGACTTTCTAAAAACTGTCATTGGCCAGCTTGACCGGACAATCCAGAACAGATTGAAAAACTGAATTTCCCGATCAAGTCGGGGAATGACCTCGGTCTAAAATCGTTGTCTTTAGACAAGATATCCTTCCCCCTTTTCTAAAGGGGGATACAACCTTTTTAATCTCTCTATCTCCTCTTTTCATAAAACTTTTGACATTACCCTGCTGTACTTCCAGATGTAAAGGCAGGGTGCTTTTTGTCTTATTCTTTGCCCTCATGGCTATAATGTTAACCACTTTATAATGTAGTGTATTGTTTGAATAATCTAAGGCTACATTAGAAATATCAAAATGCCAGTATATAGTTATATAACAAAGACTTATAGGATTTTTGAGAAAAGAAGATGAGTGTATAGGGAGATAAAACACTGATTGCACCAGCAAGGGAAAAGAGCGGATCAGGGTCAAAAAGTAAGGGCAGGATCTGCCCCTGCCCTTGTCTTTGCTGCTCATTAATTTTTTGAATTATTGAAGGATTTTACCTGGCTCTTGCTTACATGGTGAATAACTACCTTCTTCTACAAAACATACTTACAAACCTTGCCTCATCACTGAAGTTCCCCAAGCTCTACCTCCTCAGGATAACCATAGGCCCTTATCTCATTTGCCATCGCAAATTCTAATGCCCTCTTGTCTATCATCGGTGATATAATCACCTTCCTATATACTGCCTTGCCTTCCTTTATCTCAAATACCTTTACCTTCCTTAGAAATGTCGCTAACTCCTCCTTGCTTACCGATGACTTTATCTCTGCCACTATCACCTTCCCATCCCTCACTATCAGGTCAAGCTCTATCTGGTCAGGCCTCCCAAAG
>CALEDV010000037.1 GCA_937949555.1 uncultured bacterium
AGTCATTTTTGTGTTCATAAACCCTTTTAATAATATCCGATGTAATACCTACATACAAGGTTCCATTCCGTTTACTGCTAAGGATATAAACATAGTAATTTTTCATCTAAAAGCACCTCTTAATGTTATTTCGTACCCTCAATGTCATTCCTGCGGAAGCAGGAATCCATATTTATTTATGGATTCCCGTTTTCACGGGAATGACAAATCACTACCCCCTTTTCACGGGAATGACAGGAAAGGTACCGGCAAGTCTCCAGATGTCATTCCTGCGTAAGCCCATGCTGTCATTCCTGCGAAAGCAGGAATCCATATGTCATTCCTGCGGAAGCAGGAATCCATATTTATTTATGGATTCCCGTTTACACGGGAATGACAAATCACTACCCCGTTTTCACGGGAATGACAAATTACTACCCCTTTACACGGGAATGACAAATCACTGCCCCTTTGCACGGGAATGACAAATTACTGTCCCTTTTCACGGGAATGACAGGAAAGGGTAGTAATCTATTATCATAGTCAATCTTGGGAGGATAAAGGACTCACTCATACCTTAGGGGTTCTACAGGACTTAGTCGTGCGGCGTAGTAAGAAGGGTATATGGTAGAGATAAAGCTGATGGCAATTGCTGAAACAGACACCACCGTAAAATCAACGAGGCTCATCTTTACGGGTAGTCTGCTTAGGTAGTAAACATCGGCAGGCAGTTTGATAAGCTCGTAATTATGGATTACCTTGCCTATTATGTATCCCCCTGCCACGCCAAGACTGGTGCCTATAAGACCAATTATTAGACCCTGAAACATGAATATCAGCATTATCCCCCTATTTGTGGCGCCCATTGCCTTGAGTATAGCAATCTCCTTTTGCTTCTCCATCACATTCATCATCAGGGCGCTGACAATATTAAAGGAAGCCACAAGCACAATAAGTATAAGGATCACAAACATTGCAAACTTCTCCAATTTGAGCGCTGAAAAGAGGTTTCTATTCATTTGCATCCAGTCTCTGGCATAGTATGGGTAGCCGATATTGGTGTTAATTGATTCCCTCACCTTGTCTGCCTCATAGATATTGTCAAGCCTCAGCTCAATGCCCGTTACCCCTTTGCCAAGACCAAAAAACTCTTGAGCCGCCTTGAGGTCTATCATCACTAAATTTGCATCGTACTCAAACATGCCCATCTCAAATATGGCTGCTAACTTAAAGTGTCTTGCCTTTGGAAGCATACCCATGGGACCATACTCGACTGTTGGAGAGAGTACATTTACTGTGTCGCCCACAAACACCCCAAGAAGATTTGCAAGCTCCTTGCCCAGTATAATCCAGTGAAGTTCCTTGCCCTGCGGGTCTCTGAGATTTTCAATAGAGCCATGCCTTATATTGGCAAGGATGTCTGTAGTGGTGCGTTCCAGCGCTGGGTCTATGCCCCTTATATACACTCCGTGTCCCCTCTTGCCGGCAGATACCATCACTTGGGCCAGCGTAAAGGGCGCTAGGGCAGTTACATTTTTTTGAGTCCTAAGTTGATCCATCAGGCCTTTGTAATCTTCAATATTTCCATTAAAGCTCATCACTATTACATGGGCATTGGTTCCAAGTATCTTCTTTTGCAGATCCTCGTGAAATCCGCTCATCACGGACAAGACAACAAGCAGCGCCATTACACCAACGGCAACTCCGGCAATAGAGATGAGGGAGTTAAAGGAAAGCCCCTTGTTTTTCTTTTTGGACTTAAAATATCTAAAGGCGATAAATATGTAATAGGGCAGATTCATCTATAATGGTGCTCTCTAAGCAATGAGACACATGTTTTAGCGTTGCCCTTTGTTCATTTATCGGGTCTGAGCAGAGGAAATAGTATGACATCCCTTATGGATCTTGAGTTGGTAAGCAGCATTACAAGCCTGTCTATGCCTATGCCTTCGCCTGCCGCTGGGGGCATCCCATACTCAAGGGCACGCACAAAGTCTTCATCCATCTCATGGGCCTCATCGTCGCCCTTTGCCCTTGCCTCAACCTGCCTCTGGAATCGCTCACGCTGCTCCAGTGGGTCATTGAGCTCGCTAAAGGCATTGGCAATCTCCCTGCCCGATATAAAGAGTTCAAAGCGTTCTACCAGTTTGGGATTGTCAGACCTCTTCTTCGCCAGTGGTGAGAGTTCAACGGGATGGTCTATTACAAAGGTTGGTTGTATGAGCGTTGGTTCAACGAGCTCCTTGAAGATATCATCAAGGGTCTTGCCTATGGGCGAGTTTGAAGGCACCTCGATGCCCTTTGACCTTGCCCATCTGATGGCCTCCTGTTCATCTCTGATGGCCTCTTCAGGCACGCCTTTTTCCGAAAGTGCCTGTAGCATAGGCAACCTTCTATAAGGTGGCGTTAGGTCAATGACATCTTCTTCAAAGGGCACCTTTAGGGAGCCTACAACCTTCATCGCCACTGCTGACAGGAGATCTTCAGTAAAAGACATAAGGTAGTTGTAGTCCTTGTAGGCAATGTAAAACTCCATCATGGTAAACTCGGGGTTGTGACGGGTGGATATGCCCTCGTTTCTAAAGTTTTTATTTATCTCAAAGACCTTCTCATAGCCTCCAACAAGCAGCCTCTTAAGATAAAGCTCTGGGGCTATTCTTAAGTATAGGTCAAGGTCTAAGGCATTGTGGTGGGTCTTAAAGGGGCGGGCGGCAGCGCCTCCTGGGATAGGATGCATCATAGGGGTTTCAACCTCTATAAAGCCCTCTTGCTCCATGAAGTCTCTGATAGTTTTAATTATGGCGCTCCTGCGGGCAAAGATGTCTTTGACCTCAGGATTGACGATCAGGTCGAGGTATCTCTGCCTGTATCGTATCTCCACATCCTTTAGACCATGCCATTTCTCTGGCATTGGGTGTATGGATTTCGTTAATAGGGTTAGTTGCTTTGCCTCTACAGTTAGCTCGTTGGTCTTTGTCCTGAAGAGCCTTCCTGCAATGCCAATATAATCGCCCACATCAAGTTTTTTGAGGAGCGAGTAACTGTCGCCTAAGGCGTCCTTTTTTAGGTAGATCTGGATCTTTCCAGTAGAGTCTTGCAGGTGCGCAAAGGCAGCCTTACCAAACTCTCGGAGGGCAATAACCCTGCCTGCCACTGAGACTTCTATCAACTCTGACTCAAGACTATCTTTGTCGTAGCTCGCATAGGCATTGTGCAGATTAAGGGCCCTGTTAAGGGGGTTGAAGGATTGTTGATAGGGGTCTATGCCCTGTTCTTTTAATTCTTTTAGCTTCTTTAAACGTTGCTCAACCTGTTCATTTATCTCTTCCATGGGGATAGATTATAGATGCCCTTTTGATAACAAGTCAATTAAGGCCTTCCTCCTTAAATTGCCCATAGGAGTAAGAGGGTGTGCTGAAAAGGCCTTATTGCCACACCCTTTTACAAGGCCTCTGGACCTTCACAGATAATGCCAAACCAATCACCTCTTGGTGACTGAATGACCTATGGCCCTTTTTAATAAACCCTGTGGCAGTATAAAGGCTTTCAGGCATGCCCTCTTGCTCCTATCGGCAACTTTGGGCTCCTTGGAATAAGGCAGTTTATGTTATATTAGTTGCATG
>CALEDV010000038.1 GCA_937949555.1 uncultured bacterium
TAGAAGGCCTCGTTTTCATATCTAAACTGAGGATAGGTGTTTATCACATGGTCTCTCTCTGTAGAGGAGATAGTATAGAAATGGGTGCCTGTCTGGGTGTTGAAGAAACGATACACAGGCGACCTTGTGCTTGGGGCGCTACCCCCAAGATAGTTGCTCAAGCCGAGATTCCAAGATACTCCAAATTTGCCGTATCTATCAAAGCCAGACATATCGCTACAGCTTGCAGTGCCGCCTTGTAGCTGACCTATTATTTGGCGGCTGCTGTTGAATAGGGGACTCCCTGAGGAGCCGCCTTCTGTAGAGCTTGTATGCCATACCACCCTCCACCAGTTTGTACCCACAGAAGAGGAGCTGTTTTCATTGCCAAAGGATATCCTCTGATAAGAGCCATCGGGATGATGAATGCCTGTAACATTGGCACCGCTTGATATGCTGGATGTAGTCCATCCTAAATAATAGGTCCCAGCAGGCGGATTGCCTGATAGTTCAAGAAAGGCAAAATCGTTGGCATCATCAGCAGAGGCTCCTGTAATGTAAGTAGCGCCATTTACCTTTGGCACAGAACTGATGCTTGGAGGGGTGCCATTGCAGGTGTTTGTCCTGTAATTAAAATAGGATATAAGGGTGTTTGCGACAGCATTGTTGCTTA
The DNA here is from genome assembly GCA_937949555.1 of uncultured bacterium. Lineage (GTDB taxonomy): Bacteria > Nitrospirota > Thermodesulfovibrionia > Thermodesulfovibrionales > Dissulfurispiraceae > DUZI01. Next base: position 653 of record CALEDV010000038.1, read on the forward strand.
TGCAGTGGTGGGCTGTAAGAAACCAATTCCTAAAGGTCTGTGCCTGATCATTTAGTAGAGCACCAGTACACACATAGGCCCCGCCATCTTTTTCGTACCTCATTCTCGCTACCCCTGTTTTCGTATTGTTCCAATCGGAGTAGCAATTTACATCCCTGTAACAGGTATCCTCTTTAAACAGGCCTGTCTTAAGGAGCTGGGGCGCAATTATGCCCTCAGAGAGGGTGTTTCTAAAGTCATGACTTATTATATCTACCTTGAGGTTTGGAGCAATGTCTGCAGAGTCCTGAATGACTTCTATATAGAGGTACTCTCCACTAATTGCAGGTCCCCAGATCCCATCAGGGGAGTTTGTATTGGCTATTGGTCCTTCAATAGAATCTACGCCCTCTACTCCGTAAACATATACCTCACTTTTATCATTGGGCAGTTTGGCAAAGTGGGGCCTCATTGATACCGCACCAGGAGAGTGGATCACAATCCTCCAGTTGTATCTGTCCTGGGCACCCTTAAAGACCCTCCATTTAGAGTCTTCAAAACCCTCAACGGTCCTGTGAATGCCTATCTGTAGCCCCTTTGACCTTGATTTAGAGATCCTTCCCTCTTGTATCTGCTTCTCATAGTCAACAGGACCTAAGGATATGACCTCAGAGGAGGCTCTTGGAGTTTTCAGGTTTAATTTTAAGGCAGCCTTCTCCCTGAGGAATTTCATAGATGATTCATCGTGGCCATTCTTTTGGGCTGGTGCCATAGCAGAGGGGGACTCAAAAATCTCCTCTGCAATTCCCCACTGAGGCACAACAGGCATTAAAAATAAGATAGACACTAAAAACCACGATATCTTCAGTCTCTGCATAAAGTCTCCTCCTTGAAGGCATTAGTTAGTTTGTTGCCTAATTTAGCACGAAATGAAATTTTTTTAAAAGCCCTTAAAGCATAAACAGTTAGGGTTGCTGCACTACTAAGCTGATTACGGGTTTGATGTTAGCTACTTCTTTTGTGTATTATCTCTAAAAACTCAGGAGGTGTATTTTGCCAAGGAACATATCCCTTTTACATGAGTCTCTGCTTGACCACCTTACCTATGATCTGGCTAAAGATATGTATTCAGCCACATCCCATGACAAGTTTACCGCCGTAGCCCTTTCGGTAAGGGAGCAGCTTGTAGAAAAATGGATACTCACTCAGCAGAAGTACTACAATGTAGATGCAAAGAGGGTTTATTACCTGTCTCTGGAGTTTCTCCTTGGAAGGCTTCTGAGAAACTATATCATCAATCTCGACATGTTTGACGATTATTATCGAGCTGTAGAGGTGCTCGGTCTCTCCCTTAAGGACATCATAGAGCATGAATGGGATGCAGGTTTGGGCAATGGAGGCCTTGGGAGACTTGCAGCCTGTTTTATTGATTCTTTGGCAACCCTTCAGTATCCTGGTTATGGTTATGGCATCAGATATGAGTATGGGATCTTTACCCAAAAGATACAGGATGGATGGCAGGTTGAGTCACCGGACAACTGGCTTAGGTACGGCAATCCATGGGAGTTTCCCCGTCCAGAGCTCATTTACAATGTCAGGTTCTATGGCAGGGTAAACACCATCACAAGCGGAGGCGGTAGATTCAGGATGGAATGGGTTGATGGTGACGAGGTTATGGCTATGGCCTATGACTATCCTGTGCCTGGATTTAGAAACAATACAGTCAACACACTGCGCCTTTGGTCTGCAAAGTCCACCAGAGACTTCAATTTAGATTATTTCAACAGCGGCGACTATATTAGGGCTATGGAGAGCAAGAGCAACAGCGAAAGCATATCAAAGGTCCTTTACCCAAACGACACCTCCCTGGCCGGCAAAGAACTCAGGCTAAAACAACAGTACTTCTTTGTCAGTGCCACCATAAAAGACATCATCAGGCGTTTCAAGAAGTTTCACCACTCCTTTAGGGACTTCCCTGATGAGGTGGCTATTCAACTCAATGACACCCATCCATCTATTGCCATTGCCGAGCTTATGAGGATATTGGTAGACGAGGAATTGATGGCTTGGGATGATGCATGGGAGGTCACCAAACAGACCTTTGCCTATACTAACCATACAGTCCTCCCTGAGGCCCTTGAGGTGTGGAGTGAGGGTTTATTTGCCTGTTTGTTGCCGAGACACCTGCAAATCATACAGGAGATAAACCATCGTTTTATGATAGCCGTAGAGAAAAAGTTCCCTGATCAGGACTATCGCAAGGAACAGATGTCAATTATTACAGGGTGGGGAGAAAAGCACATTAATATGGCTCGCCTTGCCATTGTGGGCAGTCATAGGGTAAATGGCGTATCTGCCCTTCATTCAGACATACTGAAGACCTCTGTGTTTAAGAATTTCTATGACATGTGTCCAGAGAAGTTTACAAATGTAACAAATGGGATTACCCCAAGGAGATGGCTATTGCAGGCAAATCCAGACCTCGCAAAGCTCATAACCTCTGCCATCGGTGATGGGTGGATGACAAAGCTGGATGAGCTTAAGAAGCTGGAGCCCCTTGCAGAGGACAGTGAGTTCTGCAAGAGATTCCAGCAGATAAAATTGGGCAATAAGGAGTATCTGGCACGCTATCTAAGAGACACCACATCAATCAAGATGCGCCACAGCTTTCTGCTTGACGCACAGGTCAAGAGGTTCCATGAGTACAAGCGTCAGATGCTCAATCTCTTGCATGTAATTACCCTTTACAATAGGATAAGAGAGGGTAGAGGCAATGAAAATCACCCGGGACGGGTCATACTGTTTGCTGGCAAGACTGCCCCTGCCTACTACATCTGCAAACTCATCATCAAACTCATCCATCATGTGGCACAGGCCATAGAGGCAGACCCCCTTGTGAGTAAAAAGCTTCAGCTCGTCTTCGTGCCTAATTACAGCGTTACCCTTGCCCAGAGGATAATCCCTGCTGCCGAACTCTCAGAGCAGATCTCCACTGCCGGCTATGAGGCCTCGGGCACAGGAAACATGAAGTTTACTCTCAATGGTGCCCTCACCATCGGCACCCTCGATGGGGCTAATGTGGAGATAAGAGAAGAGGTGGGCGATGAAAACTTCTTTCTCTTTGGGTTGAAGGCCAATGAGATTATGGAATTGAGAAAACACTACAACCCCAGACACTATTATGAACAGAACCCTGAGCTTAAACAGTCTATTGACCAGATTGCTTCGGGCTATTTCTCCCCTGGGCAGGCTGACCTCTTCCATCCCCTCGTGTCCTCGCTGCTTGATTTTGACCGTTTCTTAGTCCTCGCTGATTATGCCTCTTATATCGAATGTCAGGACAGGGTGAGCAATGCCTATCTCGATGAGAGACACTGGAATAAGATGGCAGTACTCAATGTGTCAAGGTCAGGTAAGTTCTCAAGCGATAGGGCCATAAGGGAATATGCAGAGAATATATGGAAGATACGGCAGATACCAATTTAGGCTAACGGTAAGCAAAGGGGGGGAGGCATCACTTAGGTGTTTGCCGTAACACCAGCTAAAGAGAAGACACTATTAGAGAGGATGGCCTCGCTGGGTATCAGCGAAGGTGACATAGAGGAGGTCTTTGTCCGTTCCAGCGGCAAGGGGGGGCAACATGTGAACAAGACCTCTACCTGTGTGCAGCTCAGACACATACCTACAGGCATTGAGATCAAGTGTCAGAGAGGACGCTCACAGTCCCTAAACCGCTATCACGCAAGGGTGATGCTTACTGACAAGATTGAGCTATTGATGAAGGGGCCAGACAGTAGGCTTGGCAAAGAGGTAGAGAGGATAAGGAGACAGAAACAGAGGAGAAAAAGGAGGGCCCTAAAGAGATCTGCCTCTGCTGAAAACCAACCGATGGATTGAGGTCTTCGGTGCCCAAGATTTTCCTGAGGAACAAACCCGCGCCTCTGGGCATCCAAAAATGCCAATAGCAGTAAGGGGAGGTCTGTTGATCCCTTCTTTCTGTAAGACCTTTCAACCTCTAAAAATATTGGTGGAGTGGGCAACAGGAGACCTTACATGTGCTGTCATTACCAGACCAGTTCGGGGAGTCTATGTTTCTGGATTGCCTTTGCGAGCCTGGCAATGACAATTTTTCACTGGGGTCTCCGAAACTCTGGGCCTCTAATTTTTTGTTGAACTTCCATAAAGAAAGGGGCAAAAATAATACCAAGAGATGAGGCGTAAGGGGACGACAATAACTTGGCCCCTTCCCTCTATGTCTCCAATAATTGCAATTACAGAAAGGTAAAAAAGCTTGCATGGCTTATACTCTCTATATAAGGAGGATACTATGGGGCACTATGATCACATTGACAGTATCATTACAGACTTCTTTAAAAAAATGCGGTTTGATGTTGTGATTGAGCCCTCTGGGTCAAGGGGGCCAGATATTATTGACAAGAACAAGAGGCTTGTTGGCGAAATCAAGAGCGAGGCAGAGATAGAGAGGGACCTAAGAGGCTATTGGAGTCAATGGAATAGCGAAAAGACAAGCTTTGGTGGCAAGACAAAGGATTATTTATTGTCTCAACACCTTCCCCAGGAGGTCGTAAGCCTGTCTATGGAAGCCAAAGGATGGATTGCGGTCATTTATGGACAACTGAGGCATTACGTTAATACCTATCATCTCTCAGAAGGATGGCTTATCTATGAAGGTAATACTGCCTTTGGCAGAGGGCTTAGTGAGGCAGTAAACTTTTTGTCAAAAAAAGGGTTTATTAAATCCAATGCCCCAGAACAAATTGGTAATATTGGTTTTATGAAGATAACTTATCTCAAATTATAAATAACCTTGTAACACCCCCAAAGTTTGATTGCCTTTAGGCATAGGCTCAGATTATTAACTAAAGGCAATATAGGGTTCCCTGTTACTACTTGTGTGGTAATTTAGGCAGTGACAAAAATGGTGCCTTCCAGGTAAACAATGCTTCACAGGAATGATTGCCCTAATGGCTGGCTTCTGTATGGTATTCTGTATGGTATTTTCTGGTTTAGGATATCGATTTAAGCCCTTTGTGGCATACCCTGACTTTTGAATGTTGGTGTAAACCAAGGCCTGGTCCAGTTACTGTATGGACCTTTATCCAGTGGCAATGTCTTTGTGATGGCTTATCATTCCTAAGGCCTAAGGGTTTTTGCCTTTTAAAGCCCTCACCGCCATCTTATAGTCTTGCTATGTTCGTTTGAGACACCCTTGTAGGGATTGATAGCCATGTCTTTAGGGATAAAGTCACCGCAGGAAGGGCAGTTCCAACCGGCCTCTACCCTATACTCATCCTTTAGTTCTACCCCACAGGCAGGGCATAGATACTCTAATTCCTGCCCCTCGGTAAATTTAGAGTACTCGCTCATGGTCTCTTTTTAAACACTTAGGGCAGGGCGTAAAAACCAGTGCCCTCAAA
>CALEDV010000039.1 GCA_937949555.1 uncultured bacterium
TCAATATACTTAGTTGTCGGTAGCATGTTTGTCACCAATATATCTATAAAACCCTTCTCTGTCATCAAGCTCTGTTTGCCTTCTTCCACCATTAGCCTAACCTCCTTTTTAAGAGATTCTTGCCCTGTATTATATCAAATCCTGTACCCTTTCTCCTTACCCTATCATTGCTGGCACGGTAAAGCAGTAGTTCCTTTTATGATTCTACACGCCCTCGGTTTTATGTAGGGGGGCAATAATCGTTCTGCCTTTTATTATGTGCCCTTATCTTGTTCCGAATATGACTGGGCAAGGCCCCTAATAACTGGTTGATATAGTTAAGTATCCTTAAAGGTCTCTTTGTAACCACCATAATTTGAGCATCAGAGTAGTAGAGAAGTAGAGCAGCAGGTTTTATCAATAATGAAGAATTGACCCCTTTGGCACTTTTTAAACCCTAATAAGGACTACAGCAACTACATAAGATGGGGTCCTCAGGGTCTGTCATCTCACGCACCCTATCAGAGTTACATACTGGACAGGTCACTTCCTCTTTGAGGCCCTCTTCTGAAAGGTCCTCAATAAAATATGCACCACAGTCAATACATATATAGTCTACCTTCACAAAGGAGACCTCCTGTATAAGGCTTGTTGGAGGGTGGCCCTGATGTCGCCCTCCCTTTAGTTGTTATCAATTTTAGCAACTGTAAATAAGCCCCTACTTTTGGCCTTAATAAAAATATTGCCGCCATCTTTTGAGCCTGCAACCACATTGACCTGTCCAACCCCTTAACTTGAGGCATAGTTGCCACGACTGCAAAAATATCACTGAATCCTTGATCTAAAGCCGAGCTTATGCAGTATATTTGCCATTAGGCAAAAGCCCGTTAAGGCAAAGATCAGTAGATTGATGCCAACCAATGCAGTCAGTATAAGCCAGTATGGGCTGTGTAGCCAGGTCAGCAGGGCGCTCAATGAGGCAAAGAGACCCGCCACAAGCCAGATTACCCTTTCAAGGTACCATGAATCAGTTTTGGCAATATACATGATTAATTCCTCCCTATTTAGAAATATTTAAGGCATTATCTCTCAGGACATTGCTTGTTCCTGAAAAATTCATAATAAAAAAGTGGCACTGCCACCAAAGTAAGTCCTGTAGCTGCCACTGCTCCAAACATCATTGCTATGGCAAGTCCCTGAAAGATAGGATCAAAGAGCATCACAAAGGAACCCACTACTACAGCAGCAGCTGTTAGCACAATAGGTCTAAACCTTACAGCCCCTGCCATGATAATCGCATTCTTCAAATCACCGGTATTTCTCCACTCCATCTCAATAAAATCAACTAAAAGTATCGAGTTTCTAACGATGATGCCTGAGAGGGCAATAAAACCTATCATAGAAGTGGCTGTGAAAAAGGCTCCAAAGATCCAATGCCCTGGAAGTATACCCACAAGGGTTAAAGGGATTGGCGCCATTATTATTAAAGGGGTAACAAAGTTTCTAAACCATGCCACAACCAATACATAAATAAGCACTAATACGGCTCCAAAGGCTATCCCAAGATCCCTAAAGACCTCAATGGTGATATGCCATTCACCATCCCATTTCATTGCATACCTGTCTTCAAGCCAGGGTTGCACTGAGTTATATTGCCTTAACTCATAACCTTCCTTTAGAGGTAGCTTTTCTATTGCCTCCTTCATCTTCATTATCACATATACAGGACTTTCCTCAGTGCCTGCCACATCACCTATAACATATGTAACCCTCTTGAGGTTCTTCCTATATATAGTCTTTTCCTCAAGCCCTTCTTTTACCCTGACCAGTTCCGATAAACTTACCATAGAACCAGAGGGGGAAGGCAGGACAATTGTCCTTAGTTCATCAATGGAAGCCCTCTTCTCTAAGGGCATCCTGAGTGTTATTTCTAAGGGTTCTTTCTCCTGTTCGCTGTGCACTAATCCAAAACCCATGCCATTTAGCATTATATTCAGGGTTTGTGCGATGCTTTCAACAGCGATTCCATGAAGTCCTGCCTTTTCCCTATCCACCTCAAAAAGGATCTTTTTTTGGTTATCCTCCACATACCAGTCCACATCTACCACTCCGTCGGTTTTCAAAAATATGTTTTTGATCTCCCTTGCAATCTCAATCTGTCTTTCTGTATCAGGCCCGTATATTTCAGCCACAAGGGTACTTAGTACTGGAGGACCAGGTGGAATCTCTGCTATTTTTATACTAGCACCATACTTATCGCCAATAGCCTTAAGGGGAGCACGCAACCGTTTTGCAATATCATGACTCTGCTCACTCCTATTCCCCTTTGCGACAAAATTGACCTGTATGTCTGCCACATTGCTCCCTGATCTTAAGAAATAATGCCTCACTAAACCATTAAAGTTATAGGGCGCAGAGGTGCCTGCATAGGTTTGAAAGTCCGAAACCTCAGGCACCCTCTTGAGGTATTCTCCCATTTCTCTCGTCAAAGCAGCGGTTTCCTCAAGGGTTTTCCCCTCAGGCATATCTATTATTACCTGCAACTCGCTCTTATTATCAAAGGGGAGCATCTTGACAGTTACCTTCTTCAAGGGCACAAGCAATACTGCGAGCAAAAGTACAAATCCTACACAGGCAAGGGCAATAAATCTCTTTATTCTGTTATCTATAAAGGGAGTTAAGGCCCTTTTATAGAATGCCTTCATCGCCTTGCCTTCCTCATGGTCACCCTCTGACTGTTTTGTCCTTTTTAAGACTATATAGCCGAGCCATGGGCTCACAATGAATGCTACAAGCAGAGAAAATAACATTGCAGCAGAGGCTCCTACGGGAATAGGACGCATATAAGGCCCCATGAGACCAGACACAAAAGCCATTGGTAAAAGGGCTGCAATTACAGTAAAGGTTGCAAGGATCGTTGGATTACCAACCTCATCAACCGCCTCCACGGCAGTATCAGGATCAACCTTTCGCATCTTAAAGTGCCTATGGATGTTCTCCACCACTACTATAGCGTCATCCACCAATATACCAATGGAAAATATCAGGGCAAAGAGCGTAACCCTATTTAGGGTGTAGCCGTAAAGATAATTTATAAGTAGGGTGAGTGCAAGGGTTACTGGGACAGCCACAGCCACCACTATAGATTCCCTCCAGCCAAGGGCAAGGGCAATCAGTACAATGACAGATATGGTGGCAATTAGCATATGTTCTAAGAGTTCATCAGACTTTTCTTTGGCTGTCTCGCCATAGTTTCGCGTTACTGTTATATTTATATCATTAGGTATAAGGCTGGTTTTCAATGCCTCTACCTTCCTAATAGCCTCCTTTGCTACATAACTGGCATTGGCACCCTTCTTTTTAGATACCCCTATCGTTACCGCCTCATATTGACCTTCAGTAGATTGGCTTTTTATGCCCTTTTTATGAGCAGACTGCCCCAACCCCATAAACACATAGCTCGCAGGCTCCTCAGGACCATCAACTAAAGAGGCCACATCTCTCAAATAAACCGGCCTTCCCTCATAGACAGCAACAACAACCCTTCCTAAATCCTCTGCATCCTTTATAAAGGCACCAGTCTCCACGAGTAGTTCTCTATTAGATGACGGAAAGGCTCCAGAGGGCAGGTTAAAGTTGCCCCTTTGTAAAGCCCCTGCAATCTGAAGTGCGGAGATATTGTATGCCCTCAATCTCTGCGGGTCGAGGCTTATCCTAACCTGTCTCTTCTGTCCGCCAATGACTGAAAACTCTGAGACATCCTTGTCCTTTTTTATCTCATCACAGATAGTATTTGCGATCCTTCTTAGCTCATACCCAGAATACTGCGTATTTTCACTCCAGAGGGTTAGCGCCAATACAGGGACATCATCAATTGACTTAGGCTTTACTAAGGGCTTAGATACCCCAGGAGGAATTCTATCGTAATTGGACATAAGTTTGTTGTGAAGATTGACCAAACTATCCTCCATATTTTCACCTACATAAAAACGAACAATGGTTAGATTAAAACCTGGCTTAACTATGGAATAAATATACTCTACACCCTTGATTTCCCAAAGCAGCTTTTCCATTGGGCGAGTAACCCGTTCTTCCACTTCTTTCGGACTTGCACCAGGGTAAGTAACGATTACATCAATCATAGGGACTACTATTTGTGGTTCTTCCTCCCTGGGAGTTACAAAAAGCGCAAAAACTCCTAAAAGCAGAGAGGCTATTACGATAAGGGGAGTTAGCTTTGAGTTTATAAAGGCATGGGCTATCTTTCCAGAGATACCTATCTTGCTCATTGTTCCTTTGCTCCTGCAATGACTCCACCATCTACAACCTTATCAATGCCGCCAATAACTATTCTATCTCCTGCATTAAGACCAGAAAGAACCTCCACTGCATCGGCATATCTCTTGCCTTGTTTTATAAGCCTGTATGTTATTACCCCTTTGTTGTCCACGGTATAAAGCCCCATAAGCTGCCCCTTTTGCACTACTGATGCTGTAGGCGCCAAGAAAGTATCTCTCATACCTATAGGTATCTTTACCCTTGCAAAGGAACCACTCCTTATGCCAGTTCCTGAGATTGGAATTTTCACTATAAAGGAGCGTGACTGCGGATCCACTGATTGAACCACCTCAGAGACCCTGCCTTTATACTCCCTATTTAATGAATCTACATATATATTTGCTAGCATGCCTGCCTTGATCTTTCCTGACAACCCCTCATCAACTGCCACCTCTACATGATAGGAATCCGTCCCCTCTATAATAAAAAATGGCGCCCCTGGAACAGCCATCGACCCTGTATCAATCTTCTTAGATGAAACAACACCCGATATGGGAGCCGTTATCCTACTAAAACCTTGATAAGTCTGAGCCTCTGCAAGCATAGCCTTTGCGCGTTCGTATTCCAATTCAGCTACCTTTTTCTGTGTCTCAATCTGGTCTAACTCCTGTCCAGACAAGGCCCTTTCATCATACATACCCTTATATCTTCTATATGTTATTTCCATTAGGGACCTGTTATGTGCTGCTGCTTCCACAGCCTTTTGAGCAGCCTTTACCCGTTCTGAGAGATCGTTGTCATCAATAGTCATAAGCAGTTGTCCCCTCTTAACTATCTCACCTTCTTTGACATTGATAGACCTTACTGATCCCATTATCCTCCCTGACACAGTGCTTATTTGCCGAGACTTAATAGTGCCTGTGGTTTCATAGAAATCCTCAACCTTGGTAATCTGCACCTCCTGTGTTGTCAGACCTCTTACAACCTGTCTCTTTACCTCTGACTCTCCAGGTTTTACCTTGTCTTTACAACCAAATAAAAACACAGTACACATTGACAGGACCAAAAATTTCTTTATCATGCTAAATCCTCCTTTATGTCTATTCAATTGCGAGTTCCTTTAGCAACAAACCACTTTCATAATTAAGATTTGCAAGGTTTCTGTTAACTTCATTTTCTCTATAAATTAGATTTGCCCTTGCACTATCAAGACTCCCCTGGGCAGCAAGCAAATCCACAATAGGAGAAAGGGCATTTTCATATCTCATCTTAACAAGGCGGACTCCCTCCTTGGCGGATTCATAGGCCTTCTTTGCTATGTCAAGGTTTTTCAACGATTCCTGATAACCCTGATAAGCCTCATATACCTTAAAGGAAACTAACCTCTTCATACCCTTATAATGTTCCTCAATCTGGTGTGCCTGATACTTTGCCTTGGTTCTCTCGTGACCCCTCTTTGAACCGTCAAATACATTCCATCTCAAAAAAGCCATCAATTGCCAACTGTCTCCTTCAGAGCCAAAGGGCTTTCTATGATCATTCCTTTGATAAGAACCTCCAACACCTATAATTGGATAATAGTCAGACTCAGCCAAGGCGATATTTTGTATCGCATTTTGCAGTTTTATATTCATTGACCTCAAATCTCGCCTTAATTGCCCGTGGCTCTCGTAGTAATCTAAATCCTTTATTGCAAGAGACAATTTAGTATCATCGGTTTCTACTAAGTTGTCCAAACCCATCAATAAAGCCAACGCCCTCTTCGCTACATTAAGATTCTTTTCAGAAGTAACAACCCTCTGCTCTGCCTCTTTAAGGGCAGTCTCTGCCCGCAGAGTATCAGAGTAAAGACCAAGATTGTTCTTGTAACGCAATTGAGCTGTTCTGACATGCTCTCTTGACTCTTCAAGAGATTTTCTGCTTGCCTCGGCAAATTCTTTTGCATTATTAACGCCCAAAAAAACCTCTATGACCTTCATGGCAATCTCTTCCTTCTTTTGCTTCAACTCCTCAACCTTTGCCTCAAGTTCCTTTTTGGACATTTCAAGACCAATAACAGCCTTCTTCACAAAAATAGGCTGTTCAAAGGCAAAGGAGGTCTGAAAATCGCTGATAGCCCTTGGGTTATTAAGGGAAGAAATCTCAAAATCATAGACCCCAAATCGGGATTGATTAAGCTTTGACATAAAGGAATAGACAGGATTGTTAGTCCTCATAAACCTTTCCTCAAATACAATCTTTGGCAATAGATAGCTCCTTGCAATGCCAACATCCTCACCCTGTGCCTCTGTTGCCATCCTCATTGCCTTCAGCTCATGGTTATTCTGTAATGCATATGAGATGGCCTCCCTAAGGGTCATCTTCGTGCCTGCAGCCATAGCATTGGAGCAGACAAAAAGGGTTAAAAACATAGATAGGCTAATGAACACAAGACGCAATTTATACACCCCCTGTTATATTCTTTTTACAACTACGGGCTAAGTCTGACCTTAGCACTACGCATGTATCTCCTGAACTTATCAAGGTCACAGTCCTTGTGCCTACTCATAAACTCCTCGCATCGCCTGAGATTTTTAAGGTCTTTCCTGACCTCTGAACTCTCAGCCACAGACTCCTTGATTATAGACAGAAGCATCTCCTGAGGCCTTGATAACCTGCCTCTCAGCTTATAAAAAACGAGCTTGCCTTTACGCTTACCAGTAATGAAGCCCGCCCGCTGAAGTATATTAAGATTGCGAGAAACCAAGGGTTGAGAGAGCTTCTGAATCTCAATAAGTTGACATACACATAGTTCTTGCATGGTAAGGAGCAACAGTGTCCTAAGCCTTGATTTGTCTGATAGCACCTTAAAAAGACTTGTCAGATTTTGCATAAATATATTTAAATATGTTTATATATAAAAAGTCAAGAGCAAAAAATCCACTATTTATGACGGGAGTAGATAGGAGATAAAAGGATATGCCTCAAGGCAATCGATAAACATTTCAAGCTGATAGACTACACGAACATTACTGTATGAGGTGAAGGTCGATATTTGCCTTTTGCAAATAACCTTTGTTTATTACCAAGTCTTTGTCTCACAGCGAAGGTCGATCAGGTGTTAGTAAGGTTTCATTATAAAGCAGTTTTGCACACCCTAACATTTCTATAGATAATCATTGGCTAACCTGTTCTTCACAAAAACAGACAAAGCGGTCCATTGAAAAGACTTTGTGCCCATATCCTCCTCAGTATAAGAGAACACCTGCAACCGCAACTCACCTTCGTTGGGTTGCCTTGTTGCACCTTCATAGAGCAAAGAATGTCTCCCATACCACACTGCTTGGACGCTTAATCCTCCCTTTGCTCTGGGTCACAATAATTTTTGGAAATTCACTGATAAGCAATATAATAAGGAAGAGGTTTTTTAGAAGTTAATTAATCAACCTATAAAACCAGCACCGCGCACTCATCAGCAAGACCCCTGACATCTGGGTTTATCTGCTGACCTATCACTACCCCTATAGTCTCAAGCCCATAGGCCTTTGTAAACACCTTTGCCCTCCTGCTTGCCCTGTCTACATCAGTGACATCCACTGTAATGGATACCTCTGCTGCAAGCATTATCTCCTTACCACTGTCCTTCATCCTACCCTTCACTACTACATCTATGTTTAATGCATCAAACCTCTCTTCATCGCTGATTATCCCCCTTTCATTTGCTTCATCAAGCATCTCCGCATATTGTTCAATGCTGATTGTCTTTACCCTCCTCAATAGGTTACCAAAAAATGCAGGAGCCTTCTCCCTTACCTTTCTCTCGAAACTCTCTCCCTTTAGCCCCCCTACATCATTTTTTAATACCCCAACATCTCTCTTGAGCACCTCCACATCCTTTTTTAAGATCTCCACATCTTGTTTTAAGATCTCCACATCCTTTTTTAAGATCTCCACATCTTGTTTTAAGACCTCCACATCTTGTTTTAAGACCTCCACATCTTGTTTTAAGACCTCCACATCCTTTTTTAATGGCTTGAATTCATTCTCTACAAAATTATCAAACCTGCTCGGCAGCGATAGCAACTCCTCTGTAAGCACTAAGCGCCTCATCTCCTCACGCCACTGGGGGTTCTCCATAAGGGCATCTATGATGTCTTTAAAGGTTGTAATAACAAAGGTCTGCATAAATGAGATTATAACAAAAATCAAAAGACTTTGCATTCAGAGAGACCATGATCTGCTCCCCAAAAATAAGACAATTATGATGTAGAAAGTTGCTAACATTTTTATTATAAAAGGAGGAACATAAATGAGATCAAATAAATTCTCTGTTGACCAGATAACCAAGATCAGTTAAGCAACAGGCTTTTTTGTTAACTAAATTTAACAAAATGTAAATATTTTGTTAAATTTTATATATAGATTTTTTGCATAGAATTGATTGCTAATATTTTTTTACATTGGCATCATTAGTGCGTAAAGTGTCGAACCTGCCCTCAGGCGGGCAATCTAAAAATAAGGGAGGTTTTTTAATGAAAAGGGGATTTTACTTTGTACTATTATTTGCCTTGTTTATGTGTTTCGGTATCTTTTGGAACGAACAAACTGCCTCAGCACAACAACCAAAACCAACTATTTCTAAACCCTGTGATCAATGCCACAGGGCTGAGCCAAATGTGCTAAGAGGCACTGCAGGGGTAGTCTCTGCAAAGGCTGAGACTATTCAATTAACTGCTGGTGCCGTTTGGGTAGTAAAATTTGATGACAACACAAAGATATTAGGTTGGAAAGAGGCAATAAATAAGATACCGAAAGGCAAGGAGATTGCTGCCCATATAGTTCAACAGGGTAGTGACTACTATGTTAAAACTTTATATGTTAAACAACCTGTCAAGCTACCACCTGATAAGATTGCCTCAACTGAGTTTGTAACTGAGCATGTAGAAAAGGGTGATGCCATTATCGTTGACTCAAGGCCTCCAGCAAGATACTATGAAGGAGCTATTCCAGGTGCAATCAATATCTACGATGCCGACTTTGACAAGCACATTGACAAACTACCAAAAGACAAGAACAAACTAATCATCTTTTACTGTCAAGGTCCTACTTGTAGGCTTTCACCTGCCTCTGCTATAAAGGCTGAAAAGTTGGGTTATACGAATGTAAAGGTCTATGTTGACGGTTTCCCTGCATGGAAAAAGGCAGGTAAACTCTCAATAGTATGTAGTCCCTGTCTGAAAGAAAGAATTAAGCGCGATATACCTACCGTAATAGTTGATCTAAGATCCTCTGGTGAGGCAAAGAAAGGACATATACCTTCTGCAGTATCCATTCCAATAACAGAGCTTACTCATGCAGTTGATAAGTTTCCGAAGGACAAGAGGGCACCCATGGTGCTCTACTCCTACGACACAAAGTCTGCGATCCAGGCCTATGAGATAATCAGCATATGGGGTAACTATACCAACATAGGTGTTCTTGAAGGTGGTTACGAACAGTGGGTTAAAGAGGGTGGACAGATAGCAAAGGGTGATATGCCCACAAAGATAGCATATGAACCCAAACCAAGGCCTGGTGAGATGACTGTAGATGAGTTTAAAAAGATTGCTGAGAGTAAGCCCGAGAATACATTTATACTCGACGTCCGTGACAAAGACGAGGCTGAGGCAGGTATGCTTGTAGGAGCCAAGAATATTCCTACTCAGGAGATAAAGGCGAGGGTAACGGAGATACCAAAGGATAAGATGATTGTAGTGCATTGTTCAACTGGTGCAAGGGCTGACATTGCCCACAGTATTTTAACCAATGAGCTTGGATTTAAAAATGTCAAATTCCTCAATGCCAACATCACGATTGATCCAAATGGAAGATATGAGATAACAAAAGAATAACTATTGCGGCAGTTTCAAAGGGGCGATACCGTGGTAATCGCCCCTTTTGTTTTTTACAAAAATGGAAATTTCATCTTCATCTGTATTAAGTGGTGTTAATTAATATCTAAACCACTCTGCAACCACCCTCTGACCCTCTGGACTGTTAAGCTGACCTATTACACCTTTCTCGTATTTTTCTGTAAAAAGATCTTCTTCGTATTTTTCAGGCGGTGTTTCGTAATTCATAAGGTCATCATATAGGTCTGCCTCCATAGAGTCAGAGTAAATTTCAAGCAGACTTTCTTCGGAAGTACAATCAAAACTCACAGGATAAAAATCGTTGTCAATAGCTATCTTGTTAAGTAGTTTGTTTCTCTTATTTGCCTCAACCCATCTAAAACACTCATCATGGTCTCCAAAAAAACAGCATATCATACAATTGTCCCTATGAATAAAGACCAAACGATAACCACCCTGAAGATAGATCTTATGACAATTTTTTATCCTATGTTCCTGCTGACCAATGTATCTGAACAATACTGTTGGGTCATTTGACATCTCTGCGGACAGAGCTTTAACTATCTGCTCAGCTTTTTTAGCCGCCTCCGCAGCAATTCCACCCCTTTGTTTTGCGTCCTTAAGTTGACTCAAAAAGTCTTCACTTTGATAAATTTCCAAACTCATCTAATACTACTCCTGCATCGGTTTTATAAACATAAAATATACCATTGTCCAGCTTCCAAGTATTATAAATATAGTGGATACAACGCTCGCTAAGGCTAAAGAACTTATACCAGTCAGTGCATGCCCTACAGTACATCCACCTGCTGTGGCTGCTCCAAAGCCCATTATCAAACTCCCTCCAAAGACTCTCATAATCTCAGATGCAGGTGGGGCTTGTAATTTAAACTCCTTCAATCCCTTCGCACTTATATAAGCACCTATTGGTATTCCAATGATGTAAAGTGCGCTCCATGTGGCTTGAGTGATACCCCAGAAGTCAAAGGTAGGATCAAAGCGAGACATGCTATTGCCCATTATTAACGAAAGAAATGCCTCAGAGGTCGGTCCAGCGGCTGACAAACCCCTTGTCTGTCCACCCCAATAGTAGGATGCCCAGAGGGCTATTATAAGCACAAATCCAAGCAGCAACCCTGTCAAAGACCACGAATAGCCTTTTTTTGGACCCTTCGCAAAGGGCTTACCCTTCATCACAAAGGGAATAATAATAGCAGCTATCAGAACAATTATTATCCACTTAACAGATGTCCCTCCACCAAAGATATCCCAGAGGGCTGGGTTTCCTATTGCCTCATCACCGCTGCCTATGGAAATCTTAAAGCTCTTTAGGAAGTTCGATAGAGGCTTCAGTGGCCCATGCATTGTTGCGACCAAGGAACATGCAAAACCCAGGGTGCCTACAATTGCAGACACATATCCCTCGCCAATCCTATAAATGACTCCGCTTCCACAACCTCCAACGAGCACCATCCCAATGCCAAAAAGATAACCTCCAACGATATTGGCAACCACATTAAAGGACTGTCTCCTCAGCCCTATCTCACCAAACAAACCCGCATCTTCCATTAGGTTTGCGCCAACAATTGCTACAACAAGGGCGATAAGATAGGAGCGAACAAAGGTATAATCCTGAATGAATATTACATCCCTGAAGGCAGAGTTCATGCAAAACCTGCCTCTTTGAAGGATAAATCCAAACATGATCCCGACCAAAAACCCACTTATCAGAACCATAAGGCTTGCCTGTTGAATCTCTTCCATTATTCCCCCTGTTTTTTTATTACGAGATTATTGTTACTTCAAGGGCAAAGGATAGTCTTGTATTTATAAACTGCCCTTCATCCCAAATACAGATAAAGCGGTTTACTTCTTCATAGGAGGCATCGGAACGCTGCTACCATGACAATTTCCGCAATTCTGCTGCGCTGTAATACCAACACTCTTTACTGGCGTCCAAGTTGCACTGGAATGATATTTGCCATCTTTCCAGTCGTTAAGTAGCTCCACTGTGCGATAGGCAACAGATGCTGCAACCCTTGCACATCTGTCTTTTCTCTCATCGCTTCCGATTGACTTGCCCGATGCTTTCATCCATCGTCCCACAGAAACATGACATAGCGGACTGTTGCTTGTGGTCTTAATTATGCCAGTTTTATTTGACCTTGGATCCTTTGGCACAAATACAGGCATGGCTGTCTTTGAATACCACTCAAGTATCTCATCAGCTATCTCGTGTCCCTCTGTAACATTGGCTATTCTTGGCCCGATTATTACATTGCTAACTACGCTTGCTCCAGCATTTGAACCACATATAGTGCCCCAACCCACATTACCACCTTCAAGGAATATAAAAGAATCAATCGGAAATGAGGCATAGGGTTCTCCAAATTTATCTCTCAACTGCATAAAGATGCTGCCAATCACGGCTGCTCCGCAAAAAACCCTGTACCATTCATTGTAAGCAATCTCTGCGGTTTTTGCGGGATCAAGTTTCTCATAGGGCCAGGGCCATTTTTCATGCTTACCACCTTTTGCCTCCGCCTTTGAAACCATACCTCCAATCTTTGCAAAGGCTGCTCCAATACCAACTAAACCAACGCCCTTAATAATCTCTCTTCTTGAAAGCCCTTCTTCCATTTTTTTCCCCCTAAAAATTGTAATTATAATACCTCTTCAAAGTCTGAAAATCAGTCCATTGAAGAATCTTTATTATTTTAAAAAAGGCCTCCCCCCTATCGATAAGGGGGAAGGCTATAAATATTGCATAGCCGCTTCATGACAGCAATGCAATAGACCCCAAGGTAATAAACAACAAAGCACAACCTGTTGAGTCATTACTAACTGTGATGATGCTCCTCCATCTTCTTGTGACCATTGAAAATTGACCATACCAAACCATTCTTCTCAATGATATGATTATGCACAGAAATATAAACATGTATAATTACAAAAACCATCATCACCCACATTATTAGGTGATGGATGAATCGGATGGTCATTGCATTGAAGAAATTCAATAGCCATCCACCAGCAATATATGTGGCGGTATTACCCGGTGCATGGCTTTGTGAATACAGAGCAAAGCCTGTGATTATCTCAACTATTAATAAAAAAATGATAAAAAGATATGTAAGCCCTGCAAGTCCTGTATGTCCTGGCGAATGGGGTAGATCTTTTCTCATGAAACCATAAAATAAGGCAGTGCCTATTAGATTACTCCATCGTTCACTGCTGACAGGGACAAACTGATCAATTCGGGCATACTTATTACCAGCAAACCACCAGTATATCCTAACGATGAGACTTGCTATCATAAAGTATGCACATAGGTAATGGATAAACCTCATATTAGCCATTATAAAGTCATACTCTGACTTCGCATTCCAATAAGGATTGCCTATATACAACCCAGTGATTGAAAGGGTAAAGATACTGAGTGCATTGACCCAATGGGTTACCCTGACTGGAACCTCCCATACATATAATCCCTTTGACATGGCTTGCCTCCTTTACTTTACTTTAACAGCAATGGCTTCATCGCCCTCTTTATCTAAGAGGTGCACTGCGCATGCCATACAGGGGTCAAAGGAGTGTATTGTCCTCAACACCTCTACAGGCTTATTGACATCTGCAATTGGAGTCCCGATCAGCGATGCCTCATAGGGCCCCTTCTGTCCCTTTGCATCTCTTGGACCTGAGTTCCATGTGGTAGGCACTACCGCTTGATAGTTATCTATCTTGCCATCTTTAATAACTACAAAATGGGATAAAGTTCCTCTTGGAGCATCGTGAAATCCGTACCCTTTTGCCTCCTTTGGCCATGTGGATGGATCCCATTTTTCATTGGCATGTGTCTTCAAATCACCCTTTTTCATATTTGCTGCGAGTTCATTAATCCAGTCATTGGTCTTTTCAGCAATAACAAGGGTTTCAATGCCCCTTGCAGCAGTTCTACCAAGGGTAGAAAACAAAGCAGCTGGACCAACACCCAGTTTTTGCAAGACCATATCCACCAATTCTTTAATCCTCTTGTGTCCAGTGGCATAGGCTACCAACATCTTTGCAAGGGGTCCAACCTCCATAGGCGTATCCTCATAACGGGGCGATTTAACCCAACTGTATTTCCCCTTTGTATCAAGGAACTCATAGGGTGGCTTTGGTCCTGTATATTTTGCCTTTGTCTCTCCGCTCCATGGATGTTTGCCCTTATCCTCTCCGTCAGAGTATTCATACCATGCGTGTTTTACATGTTCTGTAATCTTCTGGTGATCCACAGGGTGAACCTTTGAGAGATCTTTCCCTTTGATAATTCCTGCTGGTAGGTATAAATCGCCCTTTGCATCGGGATACTCGCCACAGGCGAAGAAATTGTCAAAACTCCCATAACTTGCCCATTCCTTATAGAAGGATGCAACTGCAAGCAGATCAGGTATATATACCTTTTGCACAAAATCAAGGGACTTATTAGCATAGTCTTGAAATGCAGCAATGCTTCCTGCATTAAGGGCATTTTGACTGTTAGGGTCAACAGGTATTGACATGCCCCCAACAAGGAAGGTCTGTGGATGAGGATTCTTAGCGCCCAAGATTGCCATCATCTTTATGATCTCTTTCTGCCACTCAAGGGCTTCAAGGTAATGAGCCACAGCCATTAGATTAGCTTCAGGTGGAAGTTTATAGGCGCTATGTCCCCAATAACCATTTGCAAAAATACCTAATTGACCGCTTTCAACAAAGCCTTTGAGTTTATTCTGAACTGTCCTAAAATAAGAAGGTGACGACAATGACCAATCTGATATGGTCTGCTGTAATGCGGAGGTCTTTGCCGGATCTGCCTTAAGTGCTGAGACTACATCTACCCAATCGAGGGCATGGAGGTGATAGAAATGAATTACATGGTCTTGCACTACCTGGTTAGCCATAATAAGATTTCTTATAAGCCTTGCATTGTCAGGTATTTTTATACCAAGGGCGTTCTCAACAGCCCTTATGGATGCTATGGCATGTACCGTTGAACATACGCCACAAAACCTTGACACAAAAGCCCATGCCTCTCTTGGGTCTCTTCCCTTGAGAATAATCTCAAAGCCCCTCCACATGGTGCTTGAAGACCATGCATCAACTATTTTGCCACCTTCTACCTGCGCTTCAATCCTCAGGTGCCCCTCAATCCTTGTTACGGGGTCAATTGCAATCTTTGGCATAAAATTATCCTCCTATCTATAATGTTATTTTGGCAATTATAAATAGGTTTATTGAATATATCAAATAGTTATTTTCTTTATATCAATGGCTTAATATAGATAATTTACATAGGTCTAATAGAAACTATTATTTAATTATTTTAGGCAGGGAAAAGACATTAAAGGGCAAGCAGGGTTTTATCCACAATACTACTGTCTAGGCATAAACATAATAATTGCCATACCTGCAAGAGAGACCATTCCACCAATTACATCCCATCGGTCTACTGCAATACCATCAATAAAACGAAGCCACAAAAGTGCAACAAATACATATGCGCCACCATAGGCTGCATAAACTCTCCCAGCAGCTGTTGGATGCATAGTTAAAAGCCATGCAAACAGGGCAAGGCTTACAGCAGAAGGCAAAAGTAACAATGGAGAGGCTCCCTTTTTAAACCAAAGATAAAAGAGATAGCATCCAAGTATCTCAGCGATTGCTGTTATGAAAAAAAGTGCAGTAGTTTGCAAAACATGTATCATTAATCTCCCCCTCCTATATCTTTGAGTAATGTCAAAAGTTTTTAGGCTAAAAGCTGTAAAACCTCTGTATATCAATATATTGTTTCAAATAAGCTTGCCTCCTTTAACAACACCCTTAGCATTTACATTTACCCACTGATTTGTTCTTTAAGTGTTTTGACTCTAAGTAAAAGAGTATAAATGACTATCTGACTTACATTCAACAGTATAATCCATTGGTACTCCCCCTAAATTGCCGATAGAAACCTGTAAGAGCAAGAGGGCATGCCTGAAAGCCTTTATACTGCCACAGGGTTTATTAAAAGGGGCCATAGGTCATTCAGTCACCAAGAGGCGATTAGTTTGGCATTGTCTGTGAAGGTCCAGAGGTCTCGTAAAAGGGTGTGGCAATAAGGCCTTTTCAGCACACACCCTCTTACCCCTATCGGCAATTTAAGTACTCCTTGAGTTCTTGACAGCAGAGGCAATAACCCCTTAGTATATGTGATTTTAAACCCTATTACCCTATGGCAATGTCAATTAATAAACTACTTATGGGCAATGATGCAATTGCCCTTGCCCTTGTGCAGCAAGGCTGTAGAGTAGCCATCGCATACCCCGGCACACCCTCTTCTGAGATAATCCCTGCCCTAAATAAGTGGCGTGATCTCTTTGGCTCCTCTATGCACTTGCAATGGGCAATTAACGAGAAGGTTGCCTTTGAGACCGCCTATACTGCCTCCATAGCTGGATTGAGGGCAATGGCAGCGATGAAACAGGTGGGATTGAATGTTGCCTCAGACCCTCTGATGAGCGCTGCATATATGGGTATTAAGGGTGGATTCATTGTCATAAGCGCTGATGACCCTGGACCACACTCCTCTCAGACAGAGCAAGACAGCCGTTTAATGGCAATGATTGCAAAGGTGCCAGTGCTGGACCCCTCATCTCCTTCGTTAGCAATGGAGATGATAGAGATTGCCTATGAGATCTCTGAGGCATACCAGATACCTGTGATGCTTAGACCTACTACAAGGGTCTGTCATGGCTCACAGGGCATTCAGGTTGCACCCTTAACAGGCAGTATTAAATCTGCTCCCTCCTTAGAACAGTTATCTCAGCCTCTTAGTAACAGGGCTGATTTTAAAAAGGAAACTAACAGATGGGCTGCAACACCTAAATTTAGATTTTTACAGCACAGGGGACTCAACGAAAAGATACGGGCACTATCCTCCTTTAGCAAGACATCGCCAATGCTCCTAAACAAAGGCGCTAAGGGCGGTCTTGCCATTGTGTCTTCTGGTGTTGCATCGGCTCATCTGTTAGACCTTATGGCAGACAGCAGAGATTACCGCCACATAACACTATATCAGGTCCTTCAACCCTATCCGCTGCACCATCAGTTTGCAGAATCCCTCAGAAATGATCATGAGTCAGTGCTTGTCATAGAGGAAACCTCGCCAGTTATTCAGATGCAGATTGGGAGACATGACAAGACAAAGGGGAGGATGGATGGTTTTGTCCCCGATGCAGGAGAGCTTTTGCCAGAAGGGATAGAGAACCTCGTGAGAACCTTTGCGGGGATTGAGCCAAAGGTCTTTTCGGTTCCAGCAGATAAGACTGACAGGAGACCAAGCCTCTGTCCTGGCTGTCCCCATAGGGCAAGTTTTTATGCCCTCAAAAGGGTATTCCCTCCATCAAAATCAATCTACACGAGCGATATAGGCTGCTACACCCTCGGCATAAATCTCAAGGCAGTGGACACCTTTATCTGTATGGGAGGCGCCATTAGTCAGGCAAGTGGTTTTTACCATTCTTACGCCATATCAGGCTCTGAAATACCTTCAATTGCTGCTACCATAGGAGACTCTACCTTCTTTCATGCAGGCATACCTCCGCTTATTGATGCAGTAGTTAGCGGTTGTAAATTCGTACTTTTAATCCTTGACAACTCTACCACCGCCATGACGGGCAACCAGCCTACACCAGCGCAGGCATTAGACCCAAAGGGCAGTCCTCTTGTGAGCCTTGAAAGGATAGTCAAGTCCTGTGGTGTAAAATTCTGTAAGACCGTTGACCCCTATGATTTTGCCGCTCTCTCTAAGACCCTTAAACAGGCTCGCAAAGCCTCTGAGAAAACAGTGGCAGTGGTTATATCAAAGGCGCCCTGTCTCATGGACAAAGGCGCAAAGGGCAAAAGGATGACCTCAAAGGTAATCATTAATGACAAATGCGATGGGTGCGGTTACTGTGTCAGGGAATTTGAATGTCCAGCCCTGAGCTTACTGCAGGAACAAAAAAGGACGACCATCGATTATTCCCTCTGTAGCAACTGTGGGTTCTGTGTGCATGTTTGTCCGAAAAAGGCGATACAGGAGCCATTGCCATGAAGAGACAGATACTGATCAGCGGTGTAGGAGGCCAAGGGATAGTATTACTCGGAAGGATATTGGCTGAGGCTGCCCTCTTTAAAGGACTTTCTGTTGTGGCCTCCGAGACACACGGAATGGCTCAGAGGGGGGGGATAGTGGTCTCTCACATAAAAATAGGAGGATTTGTAAGCCCCTTAATAAAGGTTGGCTCTGCAGATATCCTTTTTGCATTGAAACAGGAGTGTGTAGGGCTTTACAGGCATTATTCATCGCCTGAAGGATTCATTCTATGCAACAGCCCTTATCCAGACAAAGAGGAAGACAAAAGGACGCTGTGCTTTGATGCAGAAACTATGGCCTTAGAAGCGTACAATCCAAAGGCGGTAAATATTGCAATGCTTGGTTTTGCCTTTTCTAAAAGGGCTGCTGATAGGGGACT
This sequence comes from uncultured bacterium, assembly GCA_937949555.1. GTDB lineage: Bacteria > Nitrospirota > Thermodesulfovibrionia > Thermodesulfovibrionales > Dissulfurispiraceae > DUZI01. Next base: position 18,647 of record CALEDV010000039.1, read on the forward strand.
TAATCTACTCTGCTCTTTCAGTGATGTGCAAAAGGCAATAATCGATAGATTTACTAACAACAAGGATACGCTTGAAAGGACCCTCGCCCTTTTAAATAGGTCACGAGACGCCCTGTAAGACCATATATGCTTAAACATTTCATACCAAAGTATGCTACCGCCGATGATTTGGCAGGTCATCAACTCAAGAGGCTCAAATGGACCCTCTCTCATGTTTACGACAACTCTCCCTTTTACAGAAAAGGATTTGATGCTCTGGGGGTTAAGCCCTCGGACATTAGAACCCTTGATGATATAAGGAAGCTGCCCTTAACTGACGCCGATGATCTAAGAAGCGATTATCCCTTCCCCTTGAAAAGCGCAGGATTCGAACAAATTGTGAGGGTCCATTCCTCCTCTGGCACAACGGGCAAGAGGAAGATCCTATCATACACACAAAAGGACATTGACGACTGGGCATATATGTTTTGTAGATGCTATGAGATGGCTGGACTGACCAGAAAAGACAGGGTGCAGATAGCCGTGGGATATGGATTATGGACCGCAGGGGCAGGTTTTCAATTAGGATGTGAAAGATACGGGGCAATGGCAATACCTGTAGGCCCTGGCAACATTGATATGCAGTGCGCCTTTTTGATTGACCTTCAGCCCACAGTTCTATGTGCAACCGCCTCCATGGCGCTTCTTCTTGCAGAGGAAGTCAATAGGAGAAACATAAGGCACAATATATCCATAAAAAAGGTTATCTGCGGCGCTGAGAGGGCAAGTGCCTCTACGATCGCGAGGATAAAGGAGTTATTCAATATCAGTGAGGTCTATGACATCACTGGGCTTACAGAACTCTATGGGCCAGGCACAGGACTAAGCTGCCATATAGGATTAGGGATACACTATTGGGCTGACTTTTATATCTTAGAGATCCTTGATCAGGAGACCCTTGAGCCAGTGAAGCATGGAGAGGTGGGAGAGATGGTATTCACTACCCTCTATAAAGAGGCAAGCCCTCTAGTGCGTTATCGTTCAAGGGACCTGACTCGCTTAATTGACGAACCCTGTCCCTGCGGATGTATCCTTCCAAGGCATGAAAAGATACTGGGCAGATCCGATGATATGTTCATCCTAAGAGGGGTCAACATCTATCCTCAGCAGATCGATACAATACTTTCCGATATCAAAGGGATCAGCAGCGAGTATCAGATAATCCTAGACAGAAAGCCTGATGGCAAAGACTACATGACCCTGAAGGTAGAGAAGGCTGAAGATGCCCAAGCAAGGGATGATAAAGCCTTAGTTGAGGATATTGCCAATAGGATAAAACACTCCCTGATGGTATCCTGTATCGTGGAGATTGTGCAATACGGAAGTCTTCCAAGGTCAGAAAAGAAGACCAAGAGGGTCTTTGACAATAGAGAATTTTAAATGAGGAGGGCATGCGATGAAGGGATTAATACTTAGTCTATTTATTTGTCTCTTGTTGCCTGATAAAGTCTGGGCTATGCACATTGCTGAGGGTATTCTACCCTTTCCTTGGGCATTAGGGTGGTTTGTTGTTGCAGCCCCTTTCTTTTTTTATGGCATATACATTTTAAAGCAAAGGGCTAAGGATGATGTGTCCTATAAACCCTTAGTGGGACTGATGGCTGCGGTGGTTTTTATAATATCCTGTATGCCAGTGCCAGTACCTACTGCAGGCACCTGTTCCCATCCTGCAGGCACGGCAATATCGGCAATCATACTTGGGCCTTTTGTAAGCGTAGTTGTTGCAACTGCTGCCCTTCTTATTCAGGCGCTCTTCCTTGCCCATGGCGGGTTGAGCACCCTTGGGGCAAATGTAGTTTCCATGGGCATTGCAGGCTCCTTTGCTGGTTACATTGTATTTAAGGCTCTAAGAGGGATAAGGGCAAACCTCTTTATTGCAGGGTTCTTAGCAGGCATAGCCGCGGATTGGGCTACCTACCTCATAACATCTATAGAACTCGCTTCTGGACTCATGGGAGATTCCAGCTTTATGGACCTCTTTGTAAAGATAGTCATAGCCTTTATCCCCACCCAACTCCCCCTTGGGATTGTGGAAGGCATAATGACTGCAGGAGTAGTTACGGTTTTATATAAAAAGAGACCGGACCTGCTTGTGAAGATGAAAATTATTGCCGAAAAGGCATAACCATTCAGTTTAACGCCGCATAGTTTACAATATTGATAAATTCTTTAACGGTTATGTCCACGCTGAAAATATCAAAAGGATATGGATCAACCAGGATACAAACAACACCATTAGAACAGGATTAGCCATTGCAAGAAAAGATGACCTTTTCCATAGATCACTTTCTTAAATTCCCAGGCGAAAGCCTCAAAGAGGATATAAAGAGCAGCCTACTATCTTTATTTTCTAACCAAGAGACCTTTTATAGGATTCACAGAGTTGATAAGGCTTCTGTTAAACTAAGTTTCAGGATTATGACAGAGGTTAAGACAGAAGGGAATATATTGAATTCCAGGAAGTATCCAAAACCAACTGATAATACGCTTAACTTCCTGTTGCCTTGTCATGATACCGCCCAGAGGATAAAGATTACAAAGGGGGCTAAGATTATATCTTCAGCAAAAGATATGAAGGCATTGAGATATTTTAAGGTCATCGATAGCTATTTCAAAGTGTTTCAAACACCCCTAAAGGAGGATTGACTATGAGAATGTGCCTATTATTTGTTATGCTCACATCTATTTTTGCCTCCTTTGCCTTTGCTTCTGAAAAGGCCGAGGAAAAATGGAAGGGCGTTGACGAGGCTGTTATTGAAAAGATTGCCAAGGAATATGGCAGAGAGGCTAAAGACCCCCTCATCAATACTGACACAGGTGATTTACTTTTGTTTGTCTTTCTCGTGGCTGGCGCCGTTGGAGGCTTTACAGCGGGATACTACTGGCGTGTACTCACGGAACCAAAGGCACTGCTTGGCAACCCAAGGACCGATTCAAGGGGCAGCACAACTTAGGATGGAATTTTTCTCTGAATATTTGAGGCAGGACCACCTCCTCAGCAGGGTAGATGCAAGGATTAAGCTCTTTACTGCGCTCTTTGTAATCCTTTTAACTATCAGCTATCAAGGCATCCTCTTCCCTGTGTTCATTTTATCCCTTGCAATTATGGTCTCTTTGAACATGAAAATACCCTTAAAGGTGCTGGCAATAAGGTTTTCAGAACCCCTTTTTATCGTGATAGTACTGGTTTTGATTAAGACCTTTTCACAGGGGAAGTCTCCATTTTTTTCTATAGACGCCTATTTATTCACCCTAACCCTCTATAGTGACGGGCTTTACGAAGGCATCCTGCTTTCGCTCCGTATCCTTGCTGCTGTCTCTGTGGTAGTAATCTTGGGTTTTGCTATGCCCTTTACGGAATTTATGGCAGCCCTCTCATGGTTTAGGGCACCAAGGGTCTTTGTGGAAATACTCGTATTTGCCTATAGATATATCTTTGTACTCCTTGAGGAGGCCCTTGTTATATATAATGCCCAGAAAAACAGGCTCGGATATTCGAACCTCAGAAGGGGGCTAAGCTCCTTTGGGGTCTTGAGTGGTTCCCTTACATTAAAAGCCTTTGAGCACAGCCAGAACACTGCAACTGCCATGATTCAAAGGGGTTTTGATGGAGACATGCCAATGCTCAAACACAGAGCTCTTAGATTGGGGGAGGTTGCTGGCGCCATGTTCTTTCTGGCTATAATCACTGCCCTGTGGAAATTATAAATGGGAAATCCTGTGGATCTATTGCCGAGGATTGTCGCAAGAGATGTCAGCTACAGTTATCCAGACGGCACCTTTGCCCTCAAAGGCATTGATATTGACATATATGAAGGAGACTTCATCGGTTTTCTTGGTTCTAATGGATCAGGAAAGACAACGCTTCTTAAAGCCCTTGACGGCGTAATAAAGAACTTCAAGGGCACTGTAACCCTCGATGGCAATGATATAAAGTCCCTTTCCCCAAAGGACATATATCGCAAGATAGGTCTTGTGTTTCAAAATCCTGAGGACCAACTCTTTGCCTCCACAGTGTTTGAAGATGTTGCCTTTGGTCCCCTTAATATGGGCTTCGATGAAGAAGAGGTCCAAAGGAGGGTGCTTCAGGCATTAACAGAAGTTGAAATACAAGATATGGCAAGGAAGTCAATTCACAACCTGAGCTATGGACAAAAAAAGAGGGTCTGTATTGCAGGGCTCTTGGCTATGGGACAGGAGATACTGCTGCTTGACGAGCCTACCGCCGGTTTGGATCCTATGGGTGAATATAAGATGATGAGGCTGCTTACAAAACTCAACAGGGAAAACAATGTAACCATTGTAATGGCAACTCACTCAGTAGATTTAGTGCCTCTATTTCTGAACCGTCTTTATATTATGAGCAAGGGCTCAATAGTCAGAGGTGGCTCTCCTGAAGAGATCTTCACAGCCCCAGAGGAGATGGAACAGGTAAAGCTTAGGCTCCCACAGGTTGCAGAATTGATATACACCCTAAAACACGAAGACAGGCTGCCCTTCAACAGAGTTCCTTTGACAGTAGGAGAGGCTCGCAGGGAGATCCTGCGAATGCTAACAAAACCCAAAGATGCTTAAAAAGGCATTCATACAAATCTATACAGGCGAGGGCAAAGGCAAGACTACCGCTGCTATGGGAATGGCATTGAGAATGGCAGGGGCAGGCGGAAAGACCTTAATCGTTCAGTTTGTAAAAAAACGAAGATGCAGTGAGCATATTGCCCTCACAAGACTTTACCCTTCCATAGAGATAAGACAATATGGCAGAGGATGTTTCATAAAAAGAAAGCCCAATACAAAAGACAAAGAGGCTGCAAAGAGGTGTATAGCTGATCTTAAGGAGCTCATACCTCTTGGCAATTACGACTTGATTATACTTGATGAAATCAATGTTGCCCTTAACCATCAACTTATAGACATTAAAGAGGTTTTGGATCTGTTAGCCATAAGAAATAAAAGGACAGAAATTGTACTAACAGGGAGAAACGCCCCTGATGCCCTGATTGAACAAGCGGATCTCGTTACGGAAATGAGAAATATAAAACACTATTCTAAAAATGGCATTAAGGCACGTTTGGGGATTGAGAAATAGACCCCTCAGATCAGGCTTCACCACTGGAGCTTGTGCTGCAGCAGCCGCAAAGGCTGCTTCTTTAATGCTCAAAACTCCTGCATCCTCTTGCCAGTTTTATCCCTTGCAGGTTGAAATACCCTTCCCTGATGGCAGCAGACATGCCTTAGCCATCAGCCATTGCCAAAGGCAAGGAGATTGTGTATCTGCCTCAATAATCAAGGATGCTGGGGATGACCCTGATGTTACAAATGGCGCTGAAATCATTGCCTCTGCAAGACTAATCGAAGGAAATGGAGGCATAGTTATAAGGGGAGGACGGGGTGTTGGTATTGTTACCAAACCAGGGCTGCCTGTAAAGGTTGGAGAACCAGCTATCAACCCTATTCCCTTAAGAATGATACATGCAGCTATCATGGAAACACCCTGGTGGGAAGATGAAGGTCTATCTCAAAATAACTCCATTGAGGTGACTATTGCTATTGCCAATGGCGAAGAGCTGGCAAAAAAGACCCTCAACTACAGACTCGGCATAGTAAAAGGTCTCTCGGTCTTAGGCACTACAGGCATAGTGAGACCCCTCTCTGCGGAGGCATGGACTGCTACAATCGTATCTGCCATGGATGTTGCGAAGGCTACTGGGCAAAGGGAGATCGTCCTTTCCACAGGCAGAACCTCCGAAAGCGCCCATATTAGAAATTTTAATCTCCCAGAGGAATGTTATGTCATGATGGGAGATTATATAGAATTTGCCCTAAGGGAGGCGCTCAATCATAACTTTGAGGTAGTGCATCTATGTGCACAGTGGGCAAAGATGCTCAAGATTGCCATGGGCGCTGCACAAACCCATGTAAGATTTGGCGCCCTTGAGGTTCACAGGGCAATAGAGCTTCTCTGTTCATTAGCGCCAGAGGAGGAGGCTTCCAGAATTATCAGCAAACGTAGATTCAATACTGCTCGGGAGGCCTTTGAGCTCCTGCATAAATTTGATCCCTCAGTTTGTCAAAGTTATATAAGGGGTGTTTTGAAACAGGTGGCGCTTAGAATATTACCAACTCCAGGACGCTCAATTTTAATAGTTCATCTTGTATCTTATGATAACAGGATCATTGCATCCTTTAATTATCCTTAAGTATAATGGATTATAAATATCTTTAAAGGAATTGCAATGGACAAACTCTTGGAAATTGCTGCTTTATATGTTGAAGACGACGACTTTACTCGTGAGACCGTCCTTTCTATGTTAACAAAAAAGGTCTCCAGGGTGGATGTGGCAGAAAATGGGGAAAAGGGTCTAAATGCCTTTCGTTCCAACTCCTTTGATTTAATCATTACAGATATCAAGATGCCCCAGATAGATGGACTCACCATGTGCAGAGAGATACGCTCAATAAAACATGATGTTCATATTATCATAACAACCGCTTACAGCGACCTTGTTTATCTGCTTGACGCTATAGACATTGGCATAAACCAATATGTGATAAAGCCTGTGGATATGTCAAGGCTTTTTCTTGCCATAGATAAGTGTTATGAGACGATCAACTTAAGGCGTAAGCTTCAGAGATACCACGAGGAGAGAGAGCAGCTAATCAAGGAGCTACAAGAATCAGCGCAAAAGATCAAAACCCTTGGAGGGCTTCTTCCTATCTGTGCATCCTGTAAAAAGATAAGAGACGATAGGGGTTACTGGGAACAGATTGAAACCTACATATCCACTCACAGCGGAATGGAATTTACCCACTGTCTCTGCCCTGATTGCATGAAAAGGCTATATCCTCAATTTTGCAAGTAGTTTGACAAGCCTTACATTGCCTTAAGAAGCCTGGCAAACAGGCTGTTTTTAATATTACCTTCTTCCCCTTCGATGGTACAGCCTGCTGCGTTGCGATGTCCTCCGCCTCCATGTTCTGAGGCAATTACAGCAACATTTATCTCCCCCTTTGATCTCATACTCACCCTATATTTGCCCGGCTCTATCTCCTTAAGCAACACCGATACCTTCACATGAAGCGCCCTTTTAGGAAAATCGACGAAATTGCCTGCATCTTCTTTCTCACAGCCCGCACGCACCATCATATCCCTTGTAATAGTCATAATTGCCACACCACCCCTTTCCTCAAGACCCTTTAGTGCTTCCTTGAAGAGCCTAAATTTTTCAGGGGACCAGGCCTCAAAGAGTTCGCGATATATCCTTGAAGGCGATATGCCTTTCTTGATAAGCTCTGAGGCTATCTTTAGCGAATCCGAGGAGGTGTTGTCATGCCGGAAATTACCAGTATCAATACAAAGACCAGCATAAAGGCATATAGCTATATCCTTAGTTATTTCAACATCTAACTCCTTTAGGAGTCTGTATATCATCATTGTGGTAGAGGCGGTCTGAGGCTCTATCCATCTTATATCACCATAGGGAACGGAGAGCTCATGATGATCTATAACCATTGTAAACAACCTCTTCAGAAGAGAGAGATGAGATTCCTCCTGTGAGACCCTGTTTATGTTGTTACAATCCACTATAATAAGATGCTCTGCACTAAAGCCAGAATCCAATAATAAAGCGAAGGTGCGTATTTCTTCATTGCCGGGGATAAAGCGACAATCCTTGGGGACCCCATCTATGCTCAAAACTAATGAGTTTTTATCTATCTGTCTTAAGCCACGATAAAGGGCAAGGGCAGAGCCTATTGTATCAGCATCGGGATTATAATGAGTGGCTATTAGAAAATTGTTATTGCCTTGTATCTTGTCTTTAATTGCCTCTAAGGACATTATTGCTTCCTCAAATCCTTGAGCAATTGATCTATCCTGCTTCCAGTTTCAATAGAACTGTCAGTCCTAAATTCAAGGGATGGTATGAACTTTACCCTGATTCTCTTGGAAAGCTCAACCCTTATCATGCCCTTCGCCGCATTTATTATATCCATAGACAATCCAGGCTCCTCTTCCTTCAGAATACTTATAAAGACCCTTGCAATCTTAAGGTCTTCAGTCATCTCCACATCAGTAACAGTCACAAACCCTATTCTTGGATCCTTTATCCTCCTCATAATGATATCGGCAATCTCCTCCTTTATAAGGAGACTCAAACGGGTAGATCTTTTATAGGGGTGCATGGGTGAAAGGATTATCTATTAATTCAGCTTAGCAAGGATCTTTTCTATGGCAAAGTCCTCAAGTATGTCGCCAACTTTGATGTCATTGAAGTTTTCAATCAGTATTCCGCATTCATAACCCTTCTGAACCTCTCTTACATCCTCCTTGACTATCTTTAGGGACCCAATCTTGCCTTGATATATCACGATATTGTCTCTAATAACCCTTATGCCATCACTTGCACGCTGTATTGAGCCTTCCAAAACATAGCAACCTGCTACAGTTCCTATCCTGGAGATAGCATAAGTCTGTCTTACCTCCGCCCTTCCAAGGGTTTTTTCCTTATAAGTAGGCTCTAACATTCCCTCAAGGGCCTTCTTTACATCCTCCACGGCATCATAAATGATGTTATATAGCCTGATATCAACCCCTTCTTTTTCGGCTATCGATGAGGCCTTTATCTCTGGACGGACATTGAAACCTATAACTATGGCATTTGATGCAGAGGCAAGGTTTACATCGGTCTCGTTAATACCGCCCACTGAGGCATGGATTACCCTGACCTTCACCTCAGGATGGGTTATCCGTTCAAAGGCATCCTTAATTGCCTCTACAGAACCTTGCACATCGCCTTTTATAATTAGATTAAGGTCCTTGATCTGTCCCTCTTTAATCTTTGCATAGAGTTCATCCAAAGTAAGCTTTTTATGTTTCGCTACCTCTGCCAGCCTCTGTTTTTGCTGCCTTGCAAGGGCTATCTGCCTTGCCTTCTTTTCATCTTCAACACAGCTAAATACATCCCCTGCATGGGGAACCTCAGAGAAACCAATAACCTCCACAGGCGTTGAAGGACCAGCCTGAGCTATCCTTCTGCCAGTGTCATCAATAAGGAACCTTACTCTGCCTGCACTTACACCTGCCACAAAGGCGTCCCCTGTCTTTAGGGTGCCCTTTTCAATCAGGACCGTTGCAATGGGTCCTCTGCCCTTATCAAGCCTTGCCTCTATTATTGTGCCCTTAGCTAATCGATTTGGGTTTGCCTTAAGCTCCATAATCTCAGACTGAAGCAGTATCATTTCAAGCAAATTTTCTATACCTATCCGCTGTTTTGCTGATACCTCCACAAAGATGTTTTGTCCTCCCCACTCCTCAGATACAACGCCATGTTCTGCCAATTCGTTCTTTACCTTTGTAGGATTTGCATTTTCCTTGTCAATCTTGTTAACCGCAACCACAATAGGCACTTGTGCAGCCTTTGCATGATTTATAGCCTCCACTGTCTGGGGCATTACACCATCATCTGCTGCCACCACAAGTACTACTATGTCTGTTACCTTGGCTCCTCTTGCCCTTAGTGCCGTAAAGGCTTCATGTCCAGGGGTATCAAGAAAGGTTATCTCTCTCCCCTGAAGGGAAACCTTATATGCCCCTATGTGCTGGGTAATGCCTCCTGCCTCTGTCTCTGTCACCTTTGTCTGCCTGATAGCGTCTAAAAGAGAGGTCTTTCCGTGATCTACATGACCCATAATAGTTACTACGGGAGGTCTTGGAACCAGAAGTCCAGCCTCCTCAGACTCTTCCTCTATAACATCTACATTCTCCGCCGCCATAGTCTCAATCTTAATGCCAAAACTATCGGCTACAATAGAGGCTGCATCCATATCTATAGGTTGATTTATAGTGGTCATATACCCAAGTTCCATAAACTTCTTAATAACCTCTGCTATTTTCAACCCAAGCAGTTCAGCAAAGTCTTTAATGGTGGAGCCTTCCTGAAGTTTTATGGATTTTTTTCGTGGTGCTGTAATCTGACTTTGAGTCGTTGGCTCAGGTTTTCTAAAGAATCGGTCCTTTGATTTTTTTTGTGTTTTAGGGTCAACCCATTTTTTGGGTTCTATCTTCTTGATAGCATGGAACGCCTTCTGCATACTGGGTTTGATCTTCTCTACCTTCTGCACTTCAATATCTTTTCTAAACCTTTCAGGTATTGCAATCTCATCGGTTATTTCTTCCGGTTGAATAGACTTATCTAACAAAATAGGAGTTTCCACAGGCTCAACATCAGGAATCTGCTCTTCCGCTATTTCTTCAGCGGCAGAAACCGAAGGCTGCTCTGTTTGTAATGGGTCAACTACTGTTGTTTGGGTTTGGTCAATGATCTCATGAGGCTCTTCTTCCTCTGCCTGCACTGAGCCTGAAAAAATGACCCTGATCCTTTGAGCCTCCTCTGGAGAGACCTTTATGTTGGTAGTATTCTTTTTGAACTCTAAATGTCTGAGTTTCTCGACCTCTTTGACGAGCGCAGAGGGTTTTACACCCAGTTCTTTGGCGAGTTTAAGGCTGCTAATCTCATTGCTGGGCATAATATTTAAATTACCTCCGTTTGTTGTAGCTAAGTAACTTGTCTGCATACTTTTGTCTGCATACTTGCCGTAAAATGGCTAAAATGTTATCATAAAAAACTTTGCAATTGCAAACAGTTCACTTACTAAAGGAGGATCTATAAAGGTGCCAAGCTGTGATATTTGTGGAAAAAAAAGGATTAAGGGCAACAATGTAAGTCATGCTAACAACAAGACAAAGAGGGTTATCGAGCCTAATATTCAGGGTGTGAGAGTAGCCACCTCAGGGGGTTCAAAAAAGATGAATGTATGCACCCGTTGCATACGGTCTGGACTAATAACAAAGGCTGTTTAATGGTAAAGGCTGGTCATGTCCTAAATAAACTGTCCTGTGAATTGGGACTTGACTCAGCTATTAAGCTTGGGACTATTCAATCTAAATGGCAGGCTATATTTGATAATAACCTGACACTGCATATGTATCCCTACGATTTAAGGGATAACAGGCTATTGGTTTATGTGGACTCTCCTGTCTGGCTTAGAGAGCTTACCTATCTGAAAAAAGAGGTGCTAAGCAAACTGAGCGATTTCCTCTTAAAGGACATAACCTTTAAGATAGGCAAGGTTGTAAGAAACAAAAGGTCTAATTCAAGCACTCTAAATAAAGCCCCTTTAGACAGCGAAATACCTATACAACAGACACCCTTGTGGGTGTCAGAGGAGATTCAAAAGGTCAAGGACGAAGAGCTAAGAAAAATCCTTCTTTGTATTATCAACAATATGCATCCTGCTGAAAAGGAATAGGGATATGCGCAAAACAATCTTTTTTATTCTCTTATTTTTGATTTTATCGGCGCCTGTTGTGGGTCTATGTGCAGAGGTGATCATCACCACAGAAAAGGATCAGACTGCAGTGCAGGTTACGGTCTATAACAGCAATATTGGACTTATAAAGGATCAGAGGAACATCACCCTTGTTAAAGACATACAGGAACTGCATTTTATGGATGTGGCAGCAAATATAATTCCCACAAGCGTAAGCATCCGCTGCATAGACGAAGAAAACTGTATTGAGGTATGGGAACAAAACTATGAATACGACCTAATTAACCCTTCAAAGTTGCTTGATAAATACATAGGCAAAGAAGTAAGACTTTTTTCAAAGAACTATCACACCGGCCAAGAAGAGATCATTACAGCAGAGGTTCTTGCAAATAATGGAGGCTCTCCCGTATTCAGAATAGGAGGTGAAATAACATTCAACCATCCTGGTAGGATAATCTTTCCTGAGATGCCTAAGGACCTTATATCTAAACCGACATTGGTGTGGTTATTAAAGTCTCAAAGGCAGGGCAAGAGAGAGATAGAATCCGCTTATTTAACCAGCAATATAACCTGGCATGCTAATTATGTTTTGAAGATAAATGAGAGAGACGATAGGGCTGATCTCACAGGTTGGGTAACTATTGAAAACAACAGCGGAGCGACCTATAGAAATGCCAATCTGAAACTCGTTGCAGGAGATGTTCAGCGGATACAGACTACAGGATACAGGAAGGATTCCTCTGAAATGCTCCGTGCTTCAGCGCCTGCAATGCCACAGATGCAGGAACAGGATTTCTTTGAATATCATATATACACCCTTGGCAGAAAGACCACTCTAAAGAACAATCAAAACAAGCAGATTGTTATGATAGAAACCCAAAACATCCCCTTAACCAAGGAGTACATCTATCAGGGCGCTAATCCCTATTACTTCACAAGCCGTTACGCTGACAGACTCACCAATACAAAGGTTGAGGTGATGGTAGGCTTACAGAACAAAAGGGACCACAATTTAGGGGTCCCATTGCCAAAGGGCATAGTCAGGGTTTATAAGTATGACCAGGATAGGAGCGATAGGAGTCTTCAGTTCATAGGGGAAAATCATATTGATCACACCCCTAAGAACGAGAGGATATCCCTGAAGGTGGGCAACGCCTTTGATATTGCAGCAAGCAGAAAACAAACAGAGTGGACCAAGATAGCCAATAACTTATATGAATCATCCTACGAAATCAGCCTGAGGAATCAGAAAAAAGAGGACATAACCGTGAAGGTTGTTGAAAGGATACCCGGTTCATGGAAGATACTTAAATCATCCCACGAGTATATAAAACAGGATTCAAGCACTGTGCATTTTATGATACCCGTTGAAAGGGACAAAGAGTCTAAGCTCACCTACTCGGTGAGGGTAGAGCATTAATAACTCTCCATAAACTTATATCAACCGGACACAAAGCGCCCTTCTTAAGGTCTCCAGTGCTCTTTAAAAATACCACCGGTTACTTTCCATATCACATAGGGCATGTGTATAACATCGCCCTTTTCATCAAAACGATAGGAACTGAGAGAACCCTTAAATTCAGTAGCCCTTATCTTATCAGCCAACGCAGCGCCCCTAATATCTTTGGCCTCTGATAGAGCCTTAAATAGGATGTTTGCCGCATCATAGGCGTATATTGAATATGGACCAGGTTCACCAAAACTCTTTCTGTAGTTCTCAAGAAAGCCCTTGGCTGAGGGTGAGCTCTGGGTATCTGGATTAAAGGTAATAAAGGTTCCTTCCGATGCCTTTTGTCCTGCAATCTCAACGAATTTTACATCACTGAGGGCATCCCCGCTCAAAAAGACATAGTCAGCCCCAAGTTCCCTTGACTGTTTTATAATTAACCCCCCCTCGGGATAAAGTCCCCCAAAATAGAGGACCTCGGGATTGTGTTGTTTTATTGTGGTCAAGACAGGCTTAAAGTCCTTTTCACCCAAGGTTATACCGCCATAATAAACTATCTGTGCCGTTGGATGAATATTCTTCTTAAACTCCTCTGCAAGCCCCTGTCCGTAAGTCGTCTTATCATGAAGGATTGCAACCCTCTTCGCCTTCAACTCTTTCAGTGCAAACTCTGCAGCAACCCTGCCCTGAAGGTCATCCCTGCCACAGATCCTGAAGATGTTCTTATAGCCCCTCTGAGTCAGCTGAGGATTGGTTGAGGATGCGTTAATCATCACAACTTCAGCCCTGTGATACACCTCAGAGGCAGCCATAGAACAACTCGATGTAAAATGCCCTATAACCGCAACAACTCCGGAATTAACTAACTTATTTGCCACTGATACCGCCTGTTTTGGATCGTTTGCATCATCTTCAAAGAGGGCCTCTATTTTCTTGCCGCCTATGCCACCCTTAGAGTTCCATTCCTCAATTGCTATAACAATGCCATTCTTAAAATCACTGCCCATCTTTGCAATAGAGCCGGTGAAAGGAGCAGCAACGCCTATCTTTATTGTGTCCTCAGATTTTGTGCAAGCTGCAATAATAATCAAAAGAAAAAGTACAAAGAGCGGTCTTCTCATCTTAATTAATCCTCCCTGATATTTTTGATCCTATCAATTAGTACTTTAGAGTTTTCTTCTATATCACCGGTGAAAATGCCTGAAGAAACAGCTACTCCCATTATCTTTGAGTCAGCATTAAGCAGGGACGCAATATTACTCCTATTAATGCCTCCTATGGCAATTAGAGGAATCAAGATCCTTTGACTTACACTATTTGTCATAACTACTCCTCTTGGACTGCCAGCATCCTTTGTGGAGGTGTTAAAAACAGGTCCAAAACCAATGTAATCTGCCCCTTCTTTTTCAGCCTCAAGGGCCTCTTCTACGCTATGAGTTGATAATCCCACGATCATGCTCTTAGGAACAATCCCTTTTACATCCCTTAAAGGAATGTCCTCTTGTCCAAGATGAATACCCTCCGCTCCGATGGCAAGGGCTATGTCTATATAGTCATTTATGGTCAATAGGGCATGATGTTTTTTTGTAAGTCTGTGGATTGATAATGCCTCATTATAGAGATCCCTTCTGCTTTTGTCTTTTTGTCTGTACTGAATCCAGCGAATGCCCGCCTTCAGCGCTGTTACAACCTTTGCAATAAGGTCAGGGTCTTGCGGCAATGTTATTGCACAAATTCTTGGAAGTATATGCCCCTTAAGGACTGTTGTCACTGTAATTACTTTCTTCTGATCCTGAAGAACTGCCATTGTCAGCGCTAAAGATTCTATCTACAAAGTCTGTAAAAAATTGTCCCTTCCTGAAGTCCGGGTGATCCATAACCCTTTTCATAAAAGGGATGGTGGTCTTGATGCCTTCGAGGGTAAACTCATCAAGCGCCCTCTTCATCTTTGCTATCGCCTCTTCCCTTGTCTTTCCTATGACTATGAGCTTTGCTATCATGGAGTCATAATAGGGCGGGACATTCCATCCGCTGTATGCTACGCTGTCTACCCTTATCCCCTGTCCTCCAGGGGGAATGAATAGGGTTATTTTGCCAGGACAGGGTGTAAATTTCTCAGGGTCCTCTGCATTTATCCTGCATTCAATGGCGTGTCTTGATATCTTGACCTGACTCTGTTTTATGGATAAAGGGAATCCTGCGGCAATCTTAATCTGCTCTTTTATTATGTCAAAACCTGTGATTTCTTCCGTTACGGGATGCTCCACCTGCACCCTGGTGTTGACCTCCATAAAATACACATCCCCCGAGGCATCTACAATGAACTCTATAGTGCCTGCGCTATAGTATTTCATTGCCCTTGCAGCCTTGATGGCATATTCACCAAGACGTTTCCGCAAAGACTCGGTGGCGAAGGGCGATGGCGCCTCCTCAATGAGCTTCTGATGGCGTCTTTGTATAGAACAGTCCCTCTCTCCTAAATGTATCACATCCCCCTTCTGGTCACCAAGTATCTGAATCTCAATATGCCTTATCTGGGGCAGGTATTTCTCCATGTATAATTCGCTGTTGCCAAAGGCTGCAAGGGCCTCCCTCTGGGCAAGATGAAAGGCTGAGGCAAGCTCCCCCTCCTCCCTTATGATCCTCATTCCCCGCCCTCCGCCTCCTGCAGAGGCCTTAATGATTACTGGGAATCCTATTTTTTTAGAGAGTTTTTGTGCAGACTCAAGGGTAAGCAAAGGTCCCTCGCTCCCAGGAACCACTGGTATGCCTCTCCTCTTCATTAACTGTCGCGCCTTTGCCTTATCTCCTCCAATCTTTATGGATTCCGCTGAAGGTCCAATAAAGGTAATGCCCGATGTAGCGCACGCCTCTGCAAAGTGAGGATTCTCTGATAGAAATCCATACCCTGGATGTATCGCCTCTGCATCGGTTATCTCTGCAGCACTTAAAATGGCTGGAATATTAAGGTAGCTGTATCTCGAGTTAGCTGGACCTATACATATAGACTCATCAGCATACCTGACATGTAAGGAGTCCCTGTCAGCAGTAGAGTGCACCGCAACTGTTTTTATACCCATCTCCTTGCACGTTCTTATTACCCTTAGGGCAATCTCTCCCCTATTAGCGATTAGAATCTTCTTAAAAAGCTTCATTTTCTTAGGCTTTTTCTATGAGAAAGAGGGGTTCCCCAAACTCAACAGGCTGGTTGTTTTCAACCATTATCTTTATGATAGTGCCATCCACCTCGCTCTCTATCTCATTCATAAGTTTCATTGCCTCAATAATACATAAGACCTGCCCCTTCTTAACCTTTGAACCCACTTCTACGAAAGGACTTGCATCGGGGGAAGAGGCTCGGAAAAAGGTCCCTACAATAGGAGACACAAGGGTGTATAACTCATCCTTTTCATCAACAGACTCTACAGGCGTCCCAACAGGCGAACTTTGCAGCGTATTATTAGCCCGCTTGATCTCAAAATTGCCGATGTGCCTGTCCCGTCTTATCTTTACCTTAAACCCTTCCTTCTCAATCTGAAGCTCTGTTATATCAGTGCCTTCTAAAAAACCTATTATATCTTTTAATTCCTCAATATCCATCTCATTCTCCCTCAAGGACGAATTATTTCTGAGTGCCAACCTTCTCTATGTATTCTGTGCTTCTGGTGTCTATTTTTAGTATGTCTCCGACCTGTATATGAAAGGGCACTTTTACTTGAGCCCCCGTCTCAAGCACCGCAGGCTTACTTCCTGCATTTGCCGTATCACCCTTGAAGGATGGTTCTGTCTCCTTTACTGCCAGTTCAACAAACATAGGTGGATTCACATTAAGTGGATTCCCTTTGTAGTATTGTATGGTAACTATCATATTTTCCTTGATGAATTTTTTTGCATCCCCGAGCTGCTCTGATGTCAAAGGGACCTGCTCATAGGTTTCCATATCCATAAAATAGTGTAGGCCATCCTGCACATATAGATATTGCATCTCCTTTTCTTCTAAGGCAGGGGTCTCAAATTTATCGCCTGCTGAGAAGGTCTCCTCAAGCACCCTTCCTGTCTTGAGACTTTTGATCTTTGTCCTCACAATAGGAGCCCTCTGCTGCATCTTTACATGTTGAAACTCAATAACCTCATAGGGCTCACCCTTAAATTCAATCTTTGAACCCCTCTTAAAATCGCTTGTTACTATCAAGAGTACACCTCCCTAATTTATTTATCCTACCACCTCGAGTTCTGTGGAGAGTTTGTTCAAGACCTCTGCTTTACCATTGATTACTGCCACAGTATCTTCAATCCTAACGCCTCCTATTTCTCTAATGTAGATCCCTGGCTCTATGGTAAAGACCATCCCCTCTGTAATTGGCCTATTATTTAACTTGTTAATCCTCGGTTCCTCATGGGGTTGCAATCCTATTCCATGACCAGTACCATGCCCGAAATTTTCACCCTGTCCCTTTGAGGAAATGTAGTCCCTTGCAGCAGCATCTATCCTGTTTGCAGGTGTCCCTATTGCTACAGCTTTAATAGCCCTCTCTCGAGCACTATTGACTATTCCATATATTTCTTCCTTCTCAGAAAGATTAGTAGACCCCATTAAAAGCGTTCGGGTAATATCAGAGCAATAACCCTCATATTCCCCGCCCCAGTCAATTATAACAAAATCACCCTTTGCTATCCTCTTGCTCGTGGCTTTGGCATGGGGCTTAGATCCGTTAGCGCCAGAGGCGACAATAATGTCAAAGGGAATTCTCCTGCACCCCTGTTTTTTCAAAGCCCCTTCAAGCCTAAGGGCAATATCGATCTCCCTCACACCAGGCTTGATGTATGCTTTGATCCTTGTAAAGGCATCCTCTGCCCTCTTGAAGGCATGTTTTATATGGTCAATCTCTTCCTTTGTCTTGGATATCCTAAGGGATTCCACTAACCCCTTACAGGAGAGGATTTTTACAGGGAGCCTGCAGAGCAGTTCATAAAACTCATAGCTCTCGGAGGCCTCAAATCCAAGGGTGTCTATACCAAGAGATCTCAACTCCTCTCTAAGGACATCAATCCTCCTGCCTTTTTCTGTCTTTAATTGCCATCCTGAAACCTCTTCCTCCGATTGCTCTGTGTATCTAAAATCTGTAAAAAAAAGGGCATCCCTTGGAGTAACAATACAAAATCCTGAGGAGCCAGTGAAACCAGTTAGATAACGCACATTGTAGATACTGGTAACCAGCAATGCCTTGAGCCTTTTTCTTTTCAAGATGCCTTGAAGTGTTTGGACTATTTTGGCTCTAAAGGGCATAATATCACAGGACTATTGAGTTGTGTGGAAAACCCTATTTATAAGGGTTTGCTTGAGATATTCTAACTTTTCTATAACAGCCTCCGTCTTTTTTCGGATTAGACTGAGCAGAGAGCTTATCTCCTCTTTTCTTTGGAGCGCCTTTCTATCCCTTGGATAATCAGACAAAATCAGATTGCATAGCATAGAGGCCTCTCTAAATCTACCCTGCTCAATCAATATCTCTGTCTGTCTAAGTTCTTGATGAAGATTTTTTGGCGTATCTACCGAAGATAGAGGATCCGCAAGATTCAATTCCTCCCCTGTACTGTCTGTGCGATTAGGGGACGAGAGATCTGCAGACTGGACTTGATTGTTCTGGAGATAACTTCTTGTCTCTTCATCATAGGGTCTTAAAGAGAGGATTGTCTTAGCCTGCTGCAGGGCTTTTTCATTGTCTCCTAAGTCTTTTGCTATTCGGAAGATTATTTTTAAGGCATTAACATTGTCACTCTGTATGGCTAATACCTTTTCAGCCTCCCTAATTGCCTCAGCAGGCATATTGCTCTCAGCATACCAAAGGGCTAATTTTACTCTGGCAGGGATAAATGAAGGATTCTTTCTGAGTCCCTCTGCCAGCGTGTCTATGGCATCTTCAATCCTTTGGTGCTTTTTATACTCCTCTGCAAGGGACAAAAATAGATGTGAGTCAGGGTTAAGCCTCACCCTCTCTGATAGCACTTCCAAGAAGTTATCTGTTGTGTTCATGCTGTTCAATTATATAATCAAGGATATGGTATGACAAGTCCTCTTTGCTCATTAGGGGCAATATTCTATCGTGCTCAGGCTGTTTGTGCAATATCCTAACCCTGTTAGTATCTACATTAAAACCAGCCCCTGGCTCTGAAACATCGTTAAATACCAGGAGATCGACGCCTTTGCATTGGAGCTTTGTCCGAGCCGCCTCAATATCAGGACCAGTTTGGGCTGCAAAGCCTACAGTAAAAGGTTTGCTTGGCAGGGCGGCAACTGACTCAAGGATGTCCTTCGTTTTTTTTAACTCAAGGGTGAGCTTATCAAGCTTTTTCATTTTATCCCTCTGCGGGTCTGAGGGAAAGTAATCGGCTACAGCGGCAACCATAATTAGGATAGTGGCGCCTTGTACCGATTCTAATACCCTATCATACATCTCCTCGGCAGTCTCAACAAAGGTAGTAAAAACATCATAAGGGGGAGTCAAAGATACTGGACCACTTATAAGCCTGACCTCTGCACCTCGCCTCTTAGCGACCTCTGCTAAGGCATATCCCATCTTGCCT
Organism: uncultured bacterium; assembly: GCA_937949555.1. Classification (GTDB taxonomy): domain Bacteria; phylum Nitrospirota; class Thermodesulfovibrionia; order Thermodesulfovibrionales; family Dissulfurispiraceae; genus DUZI01. Next base: position 38,049 of record CALEDV010000039.1, read on the forward strand.
GAGGATCTATTGGATATGAATCTAACCGGATCAATAGACTCCCTTGTTGGGCCTGCTGTAATGACTATCCTGTGGCCCTTTAGATCCTTCTTAGTCAAAGCCGTTTTTATTGAATCAATGATCCGAGAGGTATCTGCCAGCCTTCCCTTTCCTTCACTGCCACAGGCGAGTGCGCCCATATCAGGTTCTATAAAAATCACCCCCTCTTTCTTCAAAACCGCAATGTTACGTTGCAGCAAATTATTTTCATACATCCTGTGGTTCATTGCAGGCGCCATAATTATCTTCCCCGAGTATGCCAACAACATCGAAGACATTAAATCATCAGCAATCCCAGCAGCATGCTTGCCTATCATATTCGCTGTGGCAGGCGCTATAACAAAGATATCCGATTCTTCAGGGATCCTTATATGAGCCATCGGATGGTCGTAGAGATCTGTATAGACCCTTATGTCACAGGCTGCCTCGACCGTTAGGGAAGAGACAAAATTAAGGGCAGACTTTGTCATAACGCAATTAACAAAGGCGCCCTCTTCTTTCAGTCGCCTAATTACATCAACTGCCTTATAGGCTGCAATACTGCCTGTAATTCCATAAAGGATCCTTTTGTCCCTTAAAACCTTCAAAGGCTACTGTTCTCTTTCAAAATCTTCTGGGTCAACAAAGTAATCTTCAATGTCCTTTAAAGAGCTTTCCTTTTTGTGGAAATAATCTTTAATATCCATTTTCATATCCTTCTCAATTTCCGATATATCCTCATTGCGTTTGCGTCTTTCATCAAACAATTTTCTATAATCTATCTTCTCTGCCCTCTCCCGTGCCTCTGCTGCCTGTTGCCCCTTCAGATACTCTATCTTGTTGCCTATTGCTTCAATTAAAGCCAATGTAGTTACCCTATTGTCAGTAATTTTTTTATCCTTTGCGTCCTTTGTCTTGTCTATTTCTTGAGCACCCAAAAGTCCCTTAATTGCAAGTTCCCTTGCCCTTTGCGATGCTATGACAACAAGCCTGAATCTGCTGTCAATTCTTGAAGTATCATACTCTATTGGCAGACTAATGATATTCATGTTATTTCCTCCTTTTTTAATATTTATACTGCGCTAAGCAGTCTATTGATGTTTCTTAAGCAACTCAATGGATGACCTTGAAGTTTTAAGATGCTCAGACCTTATTATACACTTCAGGTCTCCCAAGGCCCTTTCAAAATCCTCATTAACGACAATGTAATCGTAATGTATGGCTTCCTGCATCTCCTGTTCTGCCCTCATCAGCCTCTTATTGATAGTCTCTTCACTGTCTGTTCCTCTTAAAAAAAGCCTCCTTTTCAACTCCTCCAGAGAAGGCGGCATAATGAATATAAGGACGCTTCCAGGCATAATACGCTTTATTTCTGCTGCACCCTGGGTATCGATGTCAAGGATCGTATCAAGGGCATTGTCAAGTCTTTCCTGTATCTTGTTTCTTGAAGTCCCATAGTAGTTATTATGCACCACTGCCCATTCTAAAAATTCGCCTTGCTCAATCATGTCCTTAAACTCAGGCACATCAACAAAGTGATAATGCACCCCCTCAATCTCTCCTTCTCGAGGCGCCCTGGTTGTGTAGGATACTGAATGAGCCATTCCTTCTAAATCGCTGCAAAGTCTCTTTGCAAGGGTTGTCTTGCCTGTCCCAGAGGGGGCAGAAAAGACAAATAGACAACCCTTTAAATCATTTATTTTGACGGTCATCCTCTGTTTCTGCTCCTATCCTTTGTGCTATGGTCTCTGCATTAATTGCAGAGAGTATAATATGATCACTATCAGTGACTATAATAGACCTTGTCTTTTTACCCTCAGTGGCATCAATAAGTTTTGCCCTTTCCCTTGCCTCTTCACGCAGCTTTTTCATGGGCGAAGAATTAGGATTTATGATAGCCACTATCTTTGACACCATTGCCATATTGCCAAAGCCAATATTGATAACCGTTGGTCTTGCCATTACTGTATATTTTGCGCCTGTTCCTTGAGACGCTCTATTTCTGTCTTCATTGAGATAGTCAGGTTTATAATTTTTATGTCCTCTGACTTTTGGGATATTGTGTTTGTCTCCCGAAACATCTCCTGCACAATAAAGTCCAATCGCTTGCCTGTTGTCTCCTGCTCTAAAGAGGTCAAAAATTGATGGATATGACTGTTGAGTCTCTCAAGTTCTTCACTTATGTCTGCCCTTTGGGCAATAAAGGCAACCTCCTGGCAGAGTCTTGCCTCTTCAATACTGCTTGTATCAATGAGCTGATTAAGCCGTCTCATTATCTTGTCTCTACAACGTTCAGATAATGCCTGGCTAAGTTCCCTAATTTCCTCAACAGCCCTTGAGAGCGCCCCTATTGAATCAATCATGCTGTGCCTTAATAGACTCCCTTCTCTGTTTCTCATCTCTTGCAGTGCAGATAGAGAGAGGATAAATGCCTCAAGCAATTCTTCTTCTCTTATGTCTTCCTCTTTTTTTATAAAGTACTCTCTAAATACAAGCAATGAATCCAAGTCAATGGTACTTTCATATCCAAGACGGCTATTGAGCTCCTGCAAGGTGCGATTAATAGATTCAAGGGCTTCCATGTCAACATTAAAGGTTCTGCCTGAGTTCTCTGTGAACGAGATGGCAACATCAAATCTGCCCCTGACAAACCTGTCTCTTAGAAGTTCTCTCATCTTCATTTCGTAGATGTTCAACACTGCAGGCATATGAAAATGTATCTCTCTGTGTTTGCTATTGAGAGACCTAACATCAACCCTGACTCCCCCCTTTTGTGCAAAGCCAAATCCTGTCATGCTCTGCACTTTTCTATTTGCCCCTTTATAAACACAGTCTTGTTGCGCGATGCCATGCCCTTAATAATCTTGATATCCGATCTTTTTACCCTGAGATATTCAGACAAAAAGGCTATCAATTCTTCGTTTGCCTTGCCCTCTTCGGGAGGTGACTTAAGACCAATCTTTATGATGTCTCCTTCAATACCAAGCAGTCCTCTTTTTTTTGACCTTGGCACGGCCTTTACCTTAATAGCTCTTCCTAGGGTTTCCATTGGGTGCATAACAAACCTTGCGCTAATAAATCTAACATAATCCTAAATCCAGAGCGACAATTGCAAAAAACACAGCCATCAGATAACACAAAGTCAATGACAGAGAAAGAGATTTCACCTTTTTAATACCCTGTTTATCGGAGACATCCTGGGGTGATTTTTTTGCAAGGGCTCACCTTTGAGTCACCTTTTTTGTAAATAGATAGTATACTTTACCAGTGGAGATTGTTACAACTGTCAGAATAATCCCTGCAATTATATCTATGGCATAATGATATCTGAAATAAACAGTAGCTATTATGATACCAGCAGTTATAATTGAAAAGGGCACCACAAGAAATCTTGCATGACGCCAGGCAAGGATTACCAACAGCAAAGAAACGCCTGTGTGTCCACTGGGAAAGGCATCTCTCTTGATACCCTCTATTGCATTAAGCAGCATCCTTAACGGTCCTGAAAACAAACCATCCATAACAGGAATGCCATGGAGATGTTCCATCACATATCTTGGACCTAAGGCAGGCACTATAAGATAGCCAATATAGGACAGATAAAAGCAAAGCAACACAAGGGCAAGGCATTCTTCAAAGTCCTCATTTTTTCCCTTTATCTTTAGGCTTACCCCAAGCACAAAAGGAAGAAAATAATATAAGGAATAAAGGGTCTGGAGGACATCGCTCAGAAGGGGATGGTGAAATCTCTCAAAGAAAACTGTCGGATATAGTCCGAATATATAATAGTCTGCCCTTATGAGCATATAATCCAGATCAACCGGATTGACCACAGGAATCAATAGAGTCAGGCTGTCAAAAATTGAAAACACCGCTACCAAGGGAAATATCATGTCCCTACATATAATGAAGAATTTCCCTTTGCTACTCAACAGTATGAGGCAATACTGAAAAAAGGCAAAGGATAGATAAAGCACAAAGAGATTTACAATGTAAGAGTTGTTACCAATATGCAGCAGTGCAATAAGAGCAAAGAGGAGGCTGAAAAGTATGGTAACCCCGTCTGAGGGTTTAAAGGCAATCATGCAAAGCAAGGTTAAAGGACATCTCCCCTGTTTATATTTGAGCCTTTAAACAAAGACGGACATGCACTAATCATTCCCTAGGTCTTTATATAGGTCTGTTAATAAGATAGAAGACACCGTGCGGGGTTGAGGCGCTGGCATATTAAGGGTTTTCCTTATTTCTGCCTCTGCCTTTGCCATCTCCCTATAATATATCGACCTGTTTAGGGTTCTATAACCTGGCAGCCCTTGGATATCTAAGGACATAAACCTTTCACATCCTCCGTGAAAACTTGCGATTAGGTTTATGTCTTGAGTTTCGTAAGGAAGTCCATGAAGACGACAAATCATGGGCCTCCATTTATAGAGCACGCATAATCCCTGGCTGTTTAAAGGGCACATAAAGGGCATATCCTGATCCTTTCCTGAATAAAACTCCTCATATCTTACCGCAAGCTCAATTATTGCAGCCCGCTTTATGCTGTCCAGAGAATAAAAACCCTGCAGGAGATATATTGCCTCACCATGGGTATAATGGAAGAACCTTGTGCTGCAGCAATTATCGATACATCCATTACAGCTAAAATTGTAATAAAGGGCAGCAGACTGATAGCTTAAATCAATAGCCTCGTAAATCTCCTGGATACGTTTAATCTGTTGCTTCGGATAAGACATAACCTATGCGCGGTTACAGGGCTTTAGGGCTATAATATCCCACATCCTGTCGTCAATCTCGTCGATATAATCGCTTATCTTATATTCCTTTCCGCATGCGCCGCAGCGGAGCAAAACCTGTTTTCAACGAAAAAGCAAGTCAACGGGGCCTTTACATATCCTGCATTGCATAGAGGGCTTTAAGTCCCTGTCAATCTCATAGTTCATTATCAGCCCTGCTGCGCAGCCTGCTGCTGCCTATAAAGGGTCATATATTCCTTTTCAAGATCCTCATACTGAGCCTGTGCCTCTTCAAGTTGCTTGCTTTTTTCTTTGAACTTTTCCTCAAACTCCTTTATTCTTTCTATCATTTCATTCTTCTCTGCAAGGACAGCATCCAAGTTTTCTGCTCCTGCATCAAGGTCATCGCTTTCTTGCCAAAGACCCTTAAGCTGCCCTTCCCAGGCATTAAACTTATCAAGAAGCGATTCATTTTCATGCTGAAGAGCATCTATAAAATCTTTGAGTTCCTTTGTATTTTCACCAAACATATCAAGGGCAAGCTCAAACTCTTTGTTACTTCCTACTGCCTCTGAGATATTAAAAAACCGTTCCGACAAATCCTGATAATCCCCATGAATAAGGGTAAGTTTTTTTTGTGCCGATTCAAGGATGTCCTTATAGCACATCAGATTTATTATCTTTTCCTTTTGGAAATCTACAATCTTCTTTAACTTGTTGACCCCTGCGGCAGGCTCATTATCCTCAGATACCAATACATCTCCTTGCCCCTTTACCGCTGTGTCTATTATGGGCAGGGGTTCACCCTCTTGAACATCCTTTTCTCCTGTGTCAACCCCTTCTTTTGTATCAGGTTCATGTATCATTTCATCTATTGGCACATCTGCACTAACCATATCCTCTGCTTCCTTTGGCATTGATGCAGCAGGGGTATTGGGGACAACCTGAGTTTGTGATAGCAGACCCCTGTACAGCCTCTTATACTTAGCCCTACTGATAGTCATAAAAATTGCGAAGGCAATAATAAGAAATACTATCTCTGCGGCAAACAATATATAAAGCGGGCTTAATGTAAGGGTCATTTCTTTTTATTCCTTTTTCTGAGAAACTTCATTATCAAGAAGACAGCCCCCCCAATAAGAATTAAAATACCATTAAAGGCGCCGAATATTATTATCGCCTGAGACCACTTCATGGGCTCTTCTTTTACAGGCTCCGGTTGCTGCGGTATTTTTGTTGGAACAGACTTTTCCTGGGGGACATCCTCAGCTTTAAATTCAAGAACCTTTTCACGCTTAAATGTATTGCCCTCCGCTATTATCCTCAGTGTATAGTCCCCTATGCTTTCAATCTTCGTCTCCGCAATATACCTCCCCCCGCTTGGCACAACCCCTGAGTCTAAGGAATCCAATATCATCTTTGTTTGATAGGTCCTTTTCATTGGGTCTAAGGAGTCAAGTATAAAGGTAATTTTGCTCAACACATCCTGCTCAGTGACTACACCTCCGTCCCTTTCAAGCCAGGCGTCTATCTTTAGGGTCTCTCCCTTGTGGACGGTATTTTTGTTGAAATTGCTTTTGAGCCTGAGATTAGTCAATACATACACACGATTGCCTTCCTTAGTGCTTAGATTAACCTTCCATCTGCCTGGCTCAGGGTTAGGGATGGTTATCATGTCAAAGACCTCAGCGTTGTGCCAAATTATGTCTTTTCCCTTCCTCTCAGCGGTAATCTTAGTGCCCGCTGGAGTTAGAAGAGTCGTCCTTGTCTTTGGTTGTTTTGTAATTAAAAGTATTGCCTCCTTAATCTCACTGTCTATAACAAAGCCATCCTCTGTAATGGGAACGGCATCAGGCTGTCTTATCTTCTCAAAGATCGATGCAAAGATCTTGTGTATGTCTGTATCCTGTTTGGCCAATCTACTGAAGGCGCCTGTGTCTGCAGCGATCTTTTCCAGGAGCTTTATATCAGACTCTTCGGTAAAGGGGATCGTATAGATCTTTATGCCTAACTTAGCTGCCTCAGGTAATAGCTTCAGGAGCTCAGCCATGGCAGCCTCATCCTTCTCAGTGCTGCCAAGGGTTAGCTTGCCATCAGACATGAGTACAAGGATACCACTACCTTCCTTTGTCTCCTTGAGTATCTCCAATCCCTTTTTTATGGCAAGGTGGATGTGGGTTGAATACTCCTTCGAGGTTATCTGGTCAATAGCCCTGTCTATCAATGGCCTTTGTGACCTCTTGTTAACTGAAAGAGGCAACAGGGTCTTGACAGTATCACCAAAACTGACCACCGATAGGCGGACATCCTCTCCAAGTAAGGATACAAAGAGCTTTGCTGCTGGTTTGCGGTAGTTTTTTGGGTCTGTCCTCTTCATGCTGCCAGAGCTGTCTATGAGTAGAATGATATTTTTTGTGGGGGCCTCATTTTTCTCAACCGCCTTTGTCTTAGATCCTGCCTTTACAGTCCCCTGTTCAGCATATCCAGAGGCAATAAATACAAAAAGGTGCATTAAGTATATCAGCAGCCCTAATTTGAGACACCTTATAGTCAACGCCTTATTTGCGGCATTCTTACAAACTCGGCAGGCCAAATCCCCTCACCCCTTTTTTCTTTAATCACTGGCTCACTTGTGTACCGTTAATAATATCATAGTAATACACAAGATTGAAGAGTTTTTTCATACAGGAGTAAGAGGGTATACCTCAAGGCCTTTATACTGCGACAAGATTGTCTAAAGAGCCCCCTAATCCTCAGGTTGCCTCAGGTTACCCGAGGGTGAATACATTAGAGGGCAAGAGGTCTTACAATGAGGTGACGCAACAAAGCCTTTTTGGCATAACTCCCCTTTTTTGTTGGCAATTTTGGGGACTTAGTCTCCCTTTGTCATTCAGAAAGGTTTATGCTAATATTAGTTAACCATATAAAGGAGGAGCTCAATGGCCACAGCACAGTTAGAAGAGATAACAAGGGCAGATATAGAGGGCCTCATAGGGACAGTTATAGAGAGCAGGCTTAAGACAGCTATAGAGGAATATGTGCGTAGTAATGAGACGAGGGCGAAGGAGTTATCGTTAATAGAGAGGGTGGTAAGGGTAGAGGAGGAGCTAAAGGCCTTAAGGGAGATAGAGGCAGCGCGCTTTGAGGCCATGGAGAAGAGGTTTGAGTCTCTTCAGAGGGAGATGAATGCCCGCTTTGAGGCAGTGGACAAGAGATTTGAGGCCATGGACAAGAGATTCAGCAGTATTCAGTGGCTGATTGGTATAGGTTTTACTTTTATAAGTATCCTCATAGCCCTCTTTGGGCTTTATATAAAGTAGCTGTTACTACTCCCCTTGACCCATAAGATGCATTTCTATGCCCTTTGGGACAGAGGGTGGGGTCAGGTCTTGAAATATAATATAACATGCTGATATAGCTAATCCAAAGGGCGAATATCCGAGGCAGCACATCATGTAACAACTTAAGGTATGGAGAGACTACCTTAGCACAGCTAATATTAAGGCACGTTGA
>CALEDV010000040.1 GCA_937949555.1 uncultured bacterium
GAGTAAATAGAATCCTTATTCTTAATGCTCAAGGAAAAAAAGAGACCGATGGATAGAGAAGTAACAGATATCAAGATTGGAGATCTACTCCCATCGCATACACCTGACAGGTCAAAACTAATAATCCAAGACCTGACCCCCCACTGTTTCATTGCTGGCAAGGAACTGGTAGCAAGGCTCATCCATAAAAAAAGGGCCAAGGGCTGATAAGATCTTTCTACCTGTCAACTGTGGGGCACTGGTAGAGACACTAATGGAGTCAGAGCTATTTGGCCATGGAAAGGGTGCCTTTTCTGGGGCCATGGCCCAGAGAAAGGGCCTTTTTGAGTCGGCCTCAGGGGGCACCATCTTTCTTGATGAGATAAACAACACATCGTCCTCCATGCAGGTGAAATTGCTTAGGGTACTTCAGGAAGGAACCATCATGAGGGTAGGCTCATCAAGGCCTATTAATTTAGATGTAAGGATACATCGAACACAAGGCTATCCGATGGCGTAAAGGCAGGAACCTTCAGAAAGGAACTATACTAAAGGCTAAATGTGTCAACATTGACATTACTAAAAAACAATCAAGGAGGGTTATGTATGGATAAGGCAAAGGGTCTGTTTTTATTCTTAATGCTGTTTTTGTTGACAGCATCGCTGGGTACTTCTGATGCATATGGTAAGGCAATGGTTGCCTCAAACTGCAAGGGCTGTCATAATGGAGAGTCCAACACCCTGAGGGGATTTATGAAGGCTGGCAGTCAGACAGACAAGTCTTTTCAGGTGCAGGTAGATAAGGATGTATGGGATGTCTATTACGACAGTTCCACAAAGCTCGATAAAAACCTGACCACTATCAAGGAACTGGCTGATTATAAGATAGTGATGGTCAAGTTTAAAGAAGAAGGCGGCAAGGTAGTTGCCACTGAGGTGAGCTACAAGACCCCACTCACATTCAGCCCTTCAGACAAGATAATAGACATTGATGAGCTTTCAGCCCTTTTAAAGAAGGATCCTAAAAAGGCAAACTATGTGCTTTTTGATGTCAGAGGTGTATCGAACTATCAAGAAGGACACCTGCCAAGGGCCATTGTGCTTCCTAACTACCGCTTTGCAAAATACAAAGACAGGCTGCCAAAGGATAAAAACACACTGATAGTCACCTATTGTAATGGCTACACCTGCTCTATGTCCCCAAACTTCTATCGAGTCCTAACAGAGGGCTATGGATATAAGAATGTTAAGATGTTTGCCGCAGGCTTTCCTGCATGGCGCAATACGGCCCTCCCCGTCTACACAGAACCAGAATTTTTAAAGTATGTTATGGACAAAGGTAAGCCAAATTCATACATCCTCATTGACCTCAGAAGCAGGCAAAAGGCCCAGAAGGAGCATATACCAGGGGCAATAAACTTCCCTGCCAACTTTGTCGAGGCCTTGTACAATGCCTTACCCTCAGACCGCAACGCAAGGATAATCCTATACAGCGACAACATGAAAGAGGCAGAGTCTGTCATGAGGACCCTGCGCATAAATGTCTTTAACACAGTATCTGTGCTTAATGGTGGTATTGAGGCCTGGAAGGCAAAGGGCTATCCCACTACCTCTGACAGTCTGGCAAGCAAGATTGAATACAAGGCATCTATATTGCCCGGTAGGATCAGCGTTGAGGAGTTCAAGGAGATTGTAAAAAACATGCCCCCAGACAAGGTAGTGCTTGATGTCAGAAGGCCTGATGAAAGGGTTAAGAAGGGCAAGATTGAGGGCACCTTGAATATCCCTGTAGACACCCTTGATAAGAGATGGACAGAGTTGCCCAAGGATAAAGAGATCATCATCCACTGTCAGGATGGACCGAGGGCAACCGTTGCCTTTGATATCCTCAATGAGCATGGGATCAACTCAAGGTATCTTTTTGCAAGTTTTAAATGGAATAAAGATGGGACATACGAGATCGTGGCAAAGTAGGCATTGATAAAGGCCCCAGTTACTACAGTGAAGGGCCCCTGTTTGAGACCTCATAGCCCTTGCTGCTGAAGGAGTCCTCTCCTTTGTATTGCACCAATACCTTGGGAGAGGCCTCTATCCCTTGGGGTAGAAGGATATAGTCCCAAGATTGCCCTTAGTAATTGATAACAAAAAAGGTGGGGTATGACTCAAAGCCTTTATACTGCCACAGGGTTTATTAAAAAAGGGCCATAACTCATTCAGTCACCAAGAGGTGATTTAAATAGCATTATTTGTGAAGGTCCAAAGCCCTTATAAACTTATAAAGAGGTGTCGCAATAAAGCCTTTTCGGCATACCCCCCTTTTTCCTATCGGCAATTTGGGGCCCCATTCCCTCTTTGAATTTATCGCCCTCTTGTGTTAGCATAACCAGTTTTTCTAATAACCAACATGGGGAGGTCTCAACGATGAAGAAGGTCGTTTTTTTCTTAATCCTATTGATGATGTGGTCCTGTAACACAAGCGCTGATGTGAACAAGGTAAAAGATTTTGAGGTGGTAAAGAATTTCTTGTCTAAGGCAAATGTGGAGTTCTCTGAGGCAAAGGATTTAGGCAGCATCTATGAGGTAATAGTATCGAGGGGAAAGTCTAAGAATATAGTTTATGTAACAAAAGACGGCAAGTATCTGCTCCTTGGTGAACTCATAGACAAAGACATAAAAAACATCACTAGGGAAAGGGCTTCAGAGATCAATAAGGTCGATTTTGCCACCATACCCTTTAAAGATGCCGTAGAGATCAAAAAGGGCAAGGGCGAAAAGAAGCTCGTCATGATCACCGATGTAAACTGCCCTTACTGTAAGAAGGCCTTTGAGTGGCTGAAGACTAAAGACAACTATACCCTTTATGTATTCTTCATGCCTCTGAGTCAACCATCACAGGAAAAGACCATAAAGACCCTATGCGCAAAAGATGTAATTTCTGCCCTTTCTGACGTAAAGGCTGGAAAAGAGATTGAAGGGGCAAAATGTGAAGTTGGAGAGGCTCAACTCAAAAAACATGTTGAACTTGCACAAGGCTTAGGGGTATCAGGCACGCCACTATTTGTGCTTGACAATGGCAAAAAGATCGAGGGGTTCAATCAGGGTGCCCTTGAGGAGTATCTTAAATAAGAGACTCTGGAAATTCAGATATTGTCTCTGATAATATTTAACCTCTAATACAGCAATGACTCATCAGGAGAAGGAGATACCTTCTTCTAAATGTAGTTTTATTTAACCTTTGCTTATGCTGTATTTGGGCTTTTTTGGTGGTCATTAATCCTTTAAGGAGAAACAATGAAGGGACAAAAAGCAATCGTTACAGGCGGCACAAGGGGCATAGGAAAGGCAATTGCTATGGCCCTTGCCGAACAGGGGATAGATGTTATTATCACTGGGCTGAATGAAGAAAGGGCTAATAGTGCCGCTGCTGAGATTGCATCAAAGGGGTCAACTTGCCATGCCCTAAGGGCAGATGTATCAAAGGCGAAGGATGTGGAAGAATTATTTAAATTCGTTACAAAACATTTTGAGAGACTCGACATATTAATAAATAACGCTGGAATCACAAAGGACAACCTGCTCCTTAGGGTTAAGGAAGAGGACTGGGACGCAGTAATTAACACAAACATGAAGGGCACATACCTCTGCACCCAGGAGGCAATCAAGATGATGGCAAGACAAAAATACGGTCGGATAGTCAATCTCAGTTCTGTAGTAGCATACATAGGCAATCCAGGACAGACAATCTATAGTGCCTCAAAGGCTGGGATTATAGGCTTCACCCGTTCCGTTGCCCTTGAGTATGCAAAGAGGGGTATCACGGTAAATGCAATTGCACCTGGCTTTATAAAAACAGACATGACAGACAGGATACCCGAAAAGATCAAGGAACAGATTCTTTCAATGATTCCCATGGGTACCTATGGCACCGGAAAGGACATTGCAAAGACTGTACTATTCCTTATATCACCGGACTCATCCTACATTACAGGGCAGGTTATTCATGTAAATGGAGGGATGTTCTTAGGATAATTCCTAAAATAGGGCAAAGACTGTTCTGGATTTTCCAAATAATAAAATTAATCAAGGAGGATTTACAATGATTGATGAAAAGGTAAAAGAGATTATTGCTAAACAATTGGGCGTAGATATCGCACAGATTACACCAGAGTCATCCTTTGTGGAAGATTTAGGGGCAGATTCACTGGACACAGTGGAGTTGGTCATGGCCTTTGAGGAGGCATTCAACGTAGAGATTCCCGATGAAGATGCCGAGAAGATAGCAAAGGTCAAGGATGCTATTGAGTATATAAAGAATAAATCCTCATAAACAAATGTCCCACAAGAGAAGAATAGTAGTAACCGGCTTAGGCTTAGTAACCCCCCTTGGTCTCAATGTAAGTGAGACCTGGGAGGCCTTGATTGCAGGCAGATCAGGCATTGACAGGATTACCCATTTTGATTCATCATCCCTACCAGTCAATATATCTGGCGAGGTCAAGGGCTTTGAACCTGCCCATTATATAGAACCAAAAGAGATAAAAAAGATGGATAGATTCATCCACTTTGCCATTGCTGCATCAACGCAGGCGATAGATGACTCAGGACTGAAGGTAGATGAAACGATCTCAGAAAGGGTTGGTGTATCTATAGGATCTGGCATGGGAGGGCTTCCAGCCATCGAGCACTACCACAAAGTGCTACTGGAAAAAGGGTATAGAAGGATCACCCCATTCTTCATCCCAATGCTCATAATAAATCTTGCCTCGGGTAATGTATCCATCAAATTCGGAGCAAAGGGGCCTAACATATGTCCAGTAACTGCCTGTGCCACAGGCACCCATTCCATTGGAGAGGCTTATAGGATTATCCAGCGCAATGAGGCCGATGTTATGATTGCAGGGGGCACAGAGGCCTGTATTACCCCTCTTGGCATCTCAGGCTTTGCAGTAATGAAGGCACTATCTACAAGAAATGAAGAGCCTCAGCGGGCAAGCCGGCCCTTTGATATGGATAGAGACGGTTTTGTTATGGGGGAGGGGGCAGGGGTAATGATATTAGAAGAACTTGAGTTTGCCAAAAACAGGGGGGCAAAGATATATGCTGAACTGGTTGGTTACGGTATGTCTGGCGATGCCTACCATATAGCAGCGCCATCCCCAGATGGTGAGGGTGCTGTAAGATGCATGATGGCAGCCCTCAAAGACTCGGGAATGAATAGGACAGAAATCAACTACATCAATGCCCATGGCACCTCAACCAAACAGGGTGATGAGATAGAGACCAGGGCAATAAGAAAGGTGTTTCAAGACCACGCAGATAAAATTGCAGTAAATTCCACAAAATCTATGACAGGTCACCTTCTTGGGGCTGCAGGGGGGGTTGAAGCAGTCTTTTCAGTGCTCAGCATCTTTCATAACATTTCACCACCTACTATCAATATTGACAACCAGGACCCAGAGTGCGACCTTGACTATGTGGCAAACAATGCTAGGTCTATGGAAATCCAAGGCGCTATGAGCAATTCTTTTGGATTCGGGGGTACAAATGGGTGTCTCATTTTCAGAAAATACAGAGAAGCTTGAGACCTCCTTACAATATCGTTTTAACAACCCTCTTTTATTAAGAGAAGCCCTAACCCATAAATCTATTCATCACGAAGATTCTCTCAGATATCCAAGTCACAATGAAAGGCTTGAGTTTCTTGGAGACTCAGTCTTAAGCCTCATCATCTCAGAGACGCTGTTCAACAAAAATAACGGCTTCAATGAAGCCCAGATGTCAAAGATGAAGTCCTATCTTGTAAAAGAATCGGTACTCTATGAGATTGCCAACAGGCTCTCTTTAGGAAACTATCTCGGACTCGGAAAAGGAGAGGACTCCACAGGGGGGAGACATAAAAAATCTATCCTTGCAGATGCCGTTGAGGCATTGATAGGGGCAATATTTATTGATAGCTCCTATGAAACTGCAAGAGGGATTGTTTTGTCTCTCTTTGATGAAAAAATAACCAATGTGATTGATAAAAAAGAAGGAAGCGATTTTAAGAGCGATCTACAGGAGCTTTGTCAGAGCAGATATGGAAAACTGCCTGAATACAGATTAGTCAGACAGGAAGGACAGGACCACAAGAAGATATTTACTGTTGAGGCGTACATAAATGGCTCTATGTTAGGTAGAGGCACTGGCAAAAGCAAAAAAGAGGCAGAGGCTGCTGCAGCAAAGGATGTGTTAGATAAGCTTTAGCAAAAACATAACCTGTCTGCAGGTAAGTTTTTGCTAATCACCGAAAAAACTGTTGAACCCCCAAAGGCTTTGGATCAAACATTGAAGGGTTTATAAATTTTCCTAAGATACTATGTTGTCTATTTTCCCAATTCCAAAAACTCAATATCCACTGGCAGATTATCATTCAAAGACCCTCTGCCGTAAAGACAGTCAATAACATTCCTTTGAGCCTCTGCCGAGGGTTCGTAAGCTGATATTAGGGCATGGGCTTTAGGGAAAAATCTCAATATATAGGGACTACCAAAGGATATTAATATGGACTTTTGAGCCCCTTTTATTAGTTCTGTAACAGCACTCCTCACCTCAGAAGATATGCCAGAGGTTCCATGCCAGGCAGATACGGTGGTAAACAACGCTACAACTATAGGACAATTCGCATTCCTTAGAGCAGAGACATCAAAGAATACCCTGCCCCTGAAACCAGCAGTAAGTACAGTTATATCGTATCTGTTAAACTCCCCCAATATATAAAGGTCATACTGTCCTTGGCTTTCAAGGGGCAATAGTCCCTCCTCAGATTTAATAGCCGTTATCGACCTTGCATATATTGAGGCTGCTATAACAGCATGGGCATTGAAATCTACAGGCGCCGTATTGATACTTGATAATAAAGACTTCGCACCTTTTATATTATTTAATGCCCGGTCAATAGCCTCAGCGGTCACTTGACCCCTGTCAAGATTAAGCTCGAGTTCAACGAGACAGTCATCAAAATTGTCGGGATGTAAGATTATATCTGCTCCTGCCATGATGCACTTAGCATATATGTCATCATAATGCCGGAGCGCCTTCATATTCATTGCATCAGTAATAACAAGCCCCTGAAAGCCCATCTTGTCCCTCAATAAATTGGTTATAATTCTCCTTGAAAGACTCGCAGGATATTGATCGTCCAGAGAGGGTATTTGTAAATGTCCTACCATCAAACAGCCTATACCAAAATCTATTGCCCTCATAAAAGGCGCTATGTCCCATTCCATCAACTCCGCTGCAGTCTTATTAATCACAGGCATATCAATATGTGAATCTACTGATGTATCTCCATGACCGGGGAAATGCTTGCCCGCAATAATAAGCCCATGCTTGCTAAAAACCTTTGTGTATCTCTCAGCAAACCATGCAACTACCTCAGGCTTATCAGAAAAGGCGCGGGTAGAAATAATAGGATTGTCAGGATTACAATTGACATCTAACACAGGAATCAGCGGCATATTTATACCCACATAAAGGCACTCCTGAGCAATACAGGCAAGGGCATCAATAAGCAACGACTCATCATCTGGATAAAGAGCAGATGCCAATGCCATCTGACAGGGAAATCTTGTGGTGTCTTCAATCTGCCTTGCGAGCCCCCATTCTATATCAGAGGCTATGAATAGTTGACCCTCTGCCTCAGACTGGAGGCAAGAAATATATCTCCTCAGAGATTCTCTTTTGCCTCCAAAGACTATGAAACCACCAATCCCCCTTTTCACACAGTCCAAAAGCCAATTAAAGTAGGTGGAATCCTCTATCCTTGCACCATCGAGCCTTTGTATGACAAGCTTGGCAAGGTCCCTTTTAGTAATGTCCTTTTTTGTCAACATGCGATGATGAGTGTATCAAAAGAACTCCTCCGCAGGCAAACTTGATTTGACTCATTTTCTGTTATTCTGTTATTTTAGGAAACTAAAAATTGGAGAAAACCCCATGAAAAACATAAAAAACAAACAACTAACGGAGAGAGAAAAGAGCATAAATGAAATCAAAAAGCGCCTCCTAATGGAAAAGGAGTCCCTTTTATCAGGGGCTGAAAATACCATGACTACCATGCCTAAGAATTCAAACCTCACTGAATTAGGCGATCAAGCCTCTGCAGAGATCGATATTAACTTTACCCTGCGTCTTAAGAGCAGAGAGAGACAACTTCTTAAAAAGATCGATGACGCCTTGGAGAAGATTGAGCAGGGGACCTATGGCACCTGCGAAGCCTGCGGCAAAGAGATTGAGGTCAAGAGGCTTTCAGCAAGACCTGTTACCACAATGTGCATTGAATGCAAGACTGAACAGGAAGAGGAAGAAAAACTGAGAGAACGTTAATTGCTCAGTCCTTTATCTCATAAACCTTTCTCAAGGATTCCCCTAACAGATTAAAACAAAAGACCGTTGTGAATATTGCAACCCCTGGAAATATAGCCATCCATGGGGCTGTCAGTATATAGTTTCTGCCTGCGCTTATCATTGCTCCCCAAGAGGCTGTTGGCGGCTGCAATCCTAATCCGAGAAACCCTAAAGTTGCCTCAGTCAATATGAAACCACCGAGTTTGATACCCATCATGACCAATAGCCCTGAAAGGCATTGAGGGGCTATATGTCTGATAGCAATCCTGCCCTCAGAACATCCTAAAGCCCTTGCGGCCTCCACATAGGGCATACCCTTAACCGACAGGGTTATGGCCCTTGTCAGACGGGCAAAGGAGGTCCAGCCAACGGCAGCAAGGGCTATCATTACCGATAACAACCCAGATGGCAAGACTATAGATACAGCTATCGCGAAAAGCAACGAGGGGAAAGATAAAATAAAGTCCACTAAAGACATGAGTATCTTGTCCCAAAACCCGCCAGCATAACCTGAAACAATACCCACTGCAAAACCTATAGAAGCAGCAACAAACAATGCTGCAAGGGAAACACCTATAGAAACCTTTGCGCCTGCAATAACCCTTAAAAATACATCCCTGCCTTTGTTATCTGTGCCAAAATAATGTTCAAAGGAAGGTTCTTTTTTTATTGCATCAAGGTTGATATCATTGGGGTCTCCTCCAAAAAGGATAGGAGAAAGTAGAGATACAGCCAAAAGGGCTACAACCACACATAGGGATAACTTACCTGTCTTTGGCATCAAGCCTTATCCGTGGGTCAACGATATGATACAACACATCAGTCAGTGCGTTTACAACCACAAAAATTGTGGCTCCAGTTATTATAGAGCCTATGATTACTGGATAATCACGGCGCAGTAACCCTTCCATGGTGAATCTTCCTATTCCATCCCATCCAAAAATAGTCTCTGTAACCACTGCCCCATTTAGATAACTCCCTATATCAAGACCCACAATAGTTATAATTGGAATAAGGGCATTCTTGAGCACATGCACCAGGGTTACCCTAAGGGGATTAAGTCCCTTTGCATTGGCGGTTCTTACCCAGGGCATAGAGAGAGATTCAACAATAGAAGTCCTTGCAACCCTGGCTATAGTTGCCATGGCGGGGATTGAAAGAGTAAGGGCTGGCAGAACAAGAAATACCGCACCCCCAGTGCCAGAGGGCGGCAGCAACTTGAGAGTGAGACCAAAAACAAGCATAAAGACAAGGCCACTCCAAAAGACAGGCACACTGAGGCTTCCAATAGTAAAAGCATCAACAAACCTGCCGATTATACCTTTGCTGTGGTATGCAGAGAGCATCCCAAGGGTAATACCCAAAGGCAAAGCGATTATTATGGCGGCGAAGGCAAGCTTGATTGTATTGGGCAGCTTTTTTTTAATATCCTCCGCAACCTCTCGTTGTGTAATATGTGATCTCCCTAAATTCCCCTGCAAAAGGAGATTAAGATAGCCAGCATACTGTGCAATAAAGGGTCTATCTGCGCCAATCTGACGCCTCAACTCTTGCACGATCTCTGGGCTCGTGCGCTCCCCAACCATGTTAGTTACTGGATCACCAGGCAGCGCTTTGAGCAAGGCAAAGGCAAAAAAGGTAATGCCCAAAAGCAAGGGTATGAGCGAAATCATGCGCTTCAAAAAATAATCTATCATGCCTTCAAACGGACTGCAAGATTGTTAATCATTAGGCCTGAGATAGTTTTCATCAATTCTACGGGATTATTAGGTTTTGAGCCATCAAGCATCAACGCCTGTTCAAAGAGCAATTTGATATAAGACTTCAGTTCATCACTCTGTCCCTCTTTCTCAAAAAGGCTGTTCATTGCCTCATAAATAGGGTGCGAAGGATTGATCTCCAGAATCCTCTTTGTCTGCCCAACATGCCGTCCCATTGCCTTCATTAACTTCTCAAGCCTCTGATCAATATCACCCTCGTCATAGACAAGACAACAGGGCGAATCAGTGAGCCTCCCAGAGAATCTTACATCTTTAACCTCCTCCTTGAGTTGTTCCTTCATAAAGTCAAGAAGTCTGCCGTATTTCCCCTTCAGTTCCTCCTTTTTATCCTCTCCCTGCAGGTCTATGTCACCCTTTAACACCGCCTTAAACTGCTTCTCTTTGAATTGGAAGCCACTGAATAATATGTCATCAATCTCATCGGTTAAAATCAAGACATCATATCCATTCTTCTTGAAGGCCTCTATATAGGGCGAATTAACTGCCTCTTGATGAGATGCAGCAGTGATGTAATAAATAAACTCCTGTCCCTCCTTTAGTGAATCAATATAGTCCTGTAAGGTGCAATAGGAACCAGCATCTCTGTTGATAGACTCAAAAAGCAAGAGGTCCCCTATCTGCTCCTGTCTGGAAAAATCGAAATGTATGCCCTCCTTAAGTATCCTACCAAACTGTCTATAAAACTTTTCATACTCCTCACGCTCATTGTTTTTCATATCTGCAAGGGTCTCAAGCACCTTCTTTGTAATGCTCTTTTTTATAACCTCGACCTGTCTGTTGTTTTGGAGTATCTCCCTTGACACATTCAGGGGGAGGTCTGAGGAGTCAACAACGCCTTTGATAAATCGGAGATACTCAGGGATCAGATCCTCACAGTTCTTCATTATCTGAACCCTTCTGACATATAGCATAGGACCTATCTTGTAGTCCCTGTAAAATATATTTAATGGGGCTACAGAAGGGATAAAAAGCAGGGCTGTAAATTCCTGTGCACCCTCGGCCTTGTAATGAATAACCCTATGAGGGGCACTAAAATCATGGGAAATATGCCTATAAAACTCGTCGTATTCCTCTTTTGTGATCTCTGCCTTGTCTCTGAGCCATAGGGCCTTCTGGGAGTTTATCTTCTCCTCCTCTCTAACCTTTATGGTCTTTGTCTTATCCAACTCGCTGGGCTTTTCCCTTTCGATGTCTAAAAAGATAGGATGCTCAATAAAGTCAGAATACTTCTTGACAATACCCTTTATCTCCCACTCCTGCAGGTACTTTCTCTCCTCCTCTTTAAGATAGACTATTACATCGGTGCCCCTACCCTCCTTTATAGCATCCTTTACCAAAAAATTCCCTTCTCCTGTGGATTCCCACAACACGGCGCTCTCCGGAGGCAAGCCCGCCTTTCTTGAGAGCACCCTTATTTTCTCTGCTACCATAAAGGAAGAATAAAAGCCTACCCCAAACTGGCCTATCAAATCGGCCTCCTTAGAGGCAGCAGCAGCATCTTGCATCTGCCTCAGAAACTCCCTTGTTCCTGAATGGGCAATAGTTCCAAGGGACTCAATTATCTCGCTTCTGGACATACCAATACCATTATCACTTACCGTTAAGGTGTTGTTCTCCCTATCTACAGTTATCTTGATCTTCCAGTCGGTATCTTTCTCATACACTGTAGAGTCTGTCAGTGCAGCATATCGGGCTTTATCAATGGCATCGGAGGCATTAGATAAAAGCTCCCTCAGAAAGACCTCCTTGTGGGAATAAAGGGAGTGGATCATCAGATTTAAAAGTTCCTTTACCTCAGCCTTAAACTCCTGAGACTGTTCGTTCATAATCTTCCTCCTAATCATAGACTGATTAGCACTCTCATCGCTTGAGTGCTAAATATTATTTTTATTTATACCCCTGCTCAATGTCAAATTTGGTATTGCCTTTGAGAACAATATAGGACTAAAATCAATCACATCCAATTATAAATCTATATAATCACAAGAGGTTACGATATGAAAAGCACTTACCTTTGTCTGTGGATTATATTATTGCTTACTAATGCCTTCCTTTTGCCCTTCGATGCCCATGCCTATGACAGAGAGGCCTATGAGGCAGCTAAGGACTCCTACAACAGGCTAAACAGCGCCTATTCACAGATGCAGTCCAAGATAGACGCCACCTATAGTTTCTTTGAAAGATTCCACAGGGGGGTAAACACATGGAGAAATGCCGTCACAAAGGAGACCCAAAACAGAGGGATAGAAGAGATAGACAAGCTTGCAGATGACCAGATCGAGTCTGTCATAGATTCGCTCTTTGATGAGGCAAAATCAAGCCTCGGACTGCCTGAGGAAATAACAATACCCCAAGGCATGAAAGAAAAGGCTATTGAAAAGTTAAGGGAGAAATTCAAGGGCAACATACCTCCCCGTTTAGCCAATAAATTAGGCTATATGTACACCCTGAGCGCCTTAGATAGAAAACTTAGAGATAATTACATATACGAAAATCTTGGTTATATCAAACAGGGCCTTGACAAGGGCTCATCGCTGCTTCGCAACTTCAAGAATGCAATAAAATTCATAGACACCTTTTCACCTCAGGGCGTAGAACCAAGCCCAGTGGGAAGACTAAAAAAAGTAAAGGACTTCCTTGGGATTCTTTCAGACATTGCCAAACCAATTCCACTAATGGGTGACATTATAGATGGTTATGCAAAGGCTACAGAGGGCTTCATGGCTGCCTTGAATGACCTTGATCAAAAGCTTAAGGATGCCCGTCATGGCTCCCTTTGCGGTCAAAAGGGGGTAGATGTTGATATTCAGGAGGCCTTTCAAAGGGCATATACAGCAGAGGACTGCCTTACATACTTTGCCCTCTATTCCTCTCAATATCCCCATCTTAGCCCTATAAGGGCATGGGAAGGTGGAAGCCCTACAAAGGTATATCTATGGTATAACGGCGAAGGCACGATGCTAAAGGGTACGAATTTTGAGATTATGTATCGTTACTTTGCATCCCTTAAAGAGGGGTCCTACAGCAATTTAGCTTCACAGGAACACTTCATGAATCTAGCGAAGGCCGCCGGCGACAGCAACCTTTCAGCCATAGCCGATAGATTCAAGGGCTACTATCAAAGGTTTAATAAAGACTATGGTTTCAGAGAGGCACTTGAGCTCGAGGGCCTTTACAAGTCAGGGCAATTCATATCCTTACAAGGAAGGACTATTGATTACCTTGGCCATAGCGAGGATGAATTTGGTGGGCTTTGTTTCTTTAACTCAACCTTCCGCGGCGATATAGAAGCCCTTTATAACAAATACAAAGACGCTTATGTCATCAATGGCACAATTAAACCCTCTGTAAGGGGTATGGCTATTGGCAATCTGTCAGTCCTTATTGACGGAACTAATGCAAGAGAACTCAAATGTGCTGTAGATTGCTCCTTTAGACACCTCGCCCTTTCTAATAATTATACCGTTCAGGTTAAGGCAGAGGGCTTTAAGGAGATCAAAAGAACCTTTACAAAGGACAGATACCCCCTAATAACACTGGAGGCTGCCACCTTAAAGATAGAGACAGACAAGGCCACCTTATTGCCTGGCGAGAGGGTGTGGCTGAGGGCCCTCGTTGAGGGGAGAGACACCTCAAGGGACAGATTCTTCTGGTCTGCCAATGGCAAGCCTATTGGAGGGTATGGAGATAGGGTTGAATATATACCTGTGCAATCAGGCATTCATAATGTATCCGTTACCTTGGTCGATGAAAGGGGCAGGCCAGTTTTGGAGGGCAGGCATTCTATCACCGTCATGGAAAACCTCAGCATCTCTATTACAGGACCTGCAGAGGCACAGGCCGGTGAGGAGATCACCTTATCAGCCAAATCTATCACAGGGACTTTTCAACAGGCTCAGGCAAATTATGGATACACATGGTCTGTAAACAACAGCAAGTACGGAGGTAACGAGAGCTATATTCGTATAAAATTTGACAAACCAGGCAATCAATCCATAAAGGTTACCCTATGGCAATGGATTGCAGATCAAAGAAAATGGCAAAAAGTAGGAGAGGCATCCCATTTTGTTATAGTAAAATCCCCTGCCCAGAGCCTCTCGCTTCCCCTATCAATTACTGGTCCCACTTCAGGCTATGAAGACAATGATTTTATTTTTTATGCCAACTTAGAAAACACTTACAGGCTTGGGGAATTAATAAAGGATGCCCAACCGAGGATATCCTTCAGTTGGTCTCTAAACGGCAGACCCTATGGGGGCAACGAGAGCACTCAAAGAATAAGGTTCCATCGCCCTGGAAGAAACTCAATATCAGTCGCTGCATGGGTTTGGCTGCAAAATGAGAAAAAATGGTTAAAGATCGGAGAAGGCAAACACAGTTTTGAGGCATTCAAACAGCTTTATACCTCCCCAGGATATACCCTTAAAACACCACCACCCTCTCAAACACCTTACCCTACCGCTCCACCTGCTCCGCTACAAACTCCTAAGGCTACCATTACACCTACACCCAAACCTACGCCTACACCCCCTCCAAGGGTTAGACAGTTCAGCGAACTCACACAGGAGGAGCAAAAGGCTGTGCTTGACTGCCTATGCCGCTGCAATAGCACTGCCACTTCAAGTGTAGCCGTATATTATGATGCCAAACCTGACAATGCCTCACCCGCTTGCAGCGATACCTCAAACGGACCCTGTGTGAACAAGGGTTTTGGTTGCTGGCGACATGTGCCAGTCAATACTGGCCAATGTGCCGAGGGTTGTTATAAGAGATCCAATGTGCAAGGGGTTCCTGCCAATCTGATGAATGCAGGTAAATAGACTACTATTCATACTAGCCGCTACGGTTATTGCCTATTCAAACTCTCTTCTTGGAGACTTTCAGTTTTACGACTAAAATGCAGAGGAGGCCCTCGGAGAGGCAATGAGACTTAGGCAAATACAAAGGCACCAGCACTGATATTGGCAATGTCGGCAAATACTGCTGAGGCTTATACTTATGGTTGGATTTGCGTTTTTATATTTTATAACGGGCAATTTGGGGGCCCTATCATGACTTTATTTATTTCTACTTTTGTGTTAAATTTTGACGGTGTATGTTCATCACCCTTTTTGATGATTGGTAGACATATGGTTTCAGTCCAAATTCAATTTTAGGCTTAATCATGAAGAGCACAGGTAAAAGCAAGGTTATGAAGCTGGGTTTCAAAGAAAAAGCTATGCCTCGGTATGCTGAGATTAATTATAAAAGCCTGCTCGAACATCTCCCTGATATTGTCTACAAAATAGACCCCGGTGGATCTTTTCTTTATGTCAATAATGCAGTACAGTCTCTTGGGTACTCTACTACTGAACTTATAGGGAAACACTTTAGTTACATTGTACATCCAGATGATATTGCGAAGATAAGCCGTGAAAAGGTGCTGATAGACTTAAAAAATAATTGCTCAAAGACAAAGGATCACCCCAAGCTCTTTGATGAGAGGAGAACTGGCCAAAGGATGACCAAAGACCTTGAAATAAGGATGGTAAAAAAGGGCAATAAAGAAGGGGTTAATGTCTCTGTTTATGCCTTTGGCGATATAAGATATATAAACCATTTTGAGATATCCTCTGGCGCTAAAAGCGTGAAATATGTGGGGACTATTGGAGTAATAAGGGATATTACAGAGCGTAAAAAGATGGAGCAAGAGATTCAGAGGTTGTCAAGACAACTAATGACAGCCAAGAAAGATGAAAGGGAAATGATAGTGTCAAAGCTACTTCATG
Organism: uncultured bacterium; assembly: GCA_937949555.1. Lineage (GTDB taxonomy): Bacteria > Nitrospirota > Thermodesulfovibrionia > Thermodesulfovibrionales > Dissulfurispiraceae > DUZI01. The sequence goes on from CALEDV010000040.1 coordinate 15,914, forward strand.
CTATAAATAGCATGCAATTGACAACTTCCCCGAACCAGTCCTTTGCCCTCTTTAATAGCAGCTTTGCTCAAGACCCCCTTACGGGACGTGAGAAAGAAATCCTTGTATTGATAGCAAAAGGATATACGAATAGGAAAATAGCCGATAGCCTCTCTATCAGCATAAAAACTGTGGAGACTCACAGGGCAAGGATAATGAGAAAGCTGTCCATTCATAAGGCTGTAGACCTTTTAAGATATGCGATAAAAACAAACCTCTTAGAGGGATAATACAGTTTTTACCCTACAAATTGCATTATTCACCTGATTTATCAAGCACTTTTGGTTGTGTTATCATTTCAGACCAAACCTGATTCCTATCGCAATTTAAATCCTTTAAACACGAGGGGTATCAATGAGAAATAAAACATCCAGTTGGGGTCATGAGGATAATACTCAGGACAAATACATAAGATTCATGCTTGACGCCAATCCTACCTTTTTAATTACGACTACAGGAAAGCACCTTGAGTATATCAACAAAACCTTTCTCAACTTTCTCGGTTATAAGGAGATGGAAGAATTCAAGAAAAATCATTCATGCATAGATGAGTTCATAACATCAATAAACGGCCAGCCTTATTCGCATCACAAACATAGAAAAGACAGATGGGTGCGCCACTTAATAGAAAAGCCTGGAAATGATCATATAATCTATCTGCAAAGAGAGCATGTAAGCGAAGAGGAGGCAGTGACTGCGCATTTAGTCTCCTGTACCGCCTTTCCAGATTTTGATAAATATGTCATCTCCTTTACAGACATAACAAACATTGAAAAAGAGCGTTGTCTTCTCAAACAGCAGGCTATGACAGACAGCCTAACTGGTATATTCAATCGCAATGGTTTTAATCATGCCCTTTCAATGGAAATAAAACGAGCACAACGTTATGGCTCTCCGATTTCACTCATCATGCTGGATATAGACCATTTTAAAAAAATTAATGACACCTTTGGTCATAATGTTGGGGACGATATACTTAAAAAGATTACAAAACTCATATCCGAAAACATAAGGGTATATGATATCTTTGCAAGATGGGGGGGCGAAGAGTTTGTTATACTTACGCCCCATACTGACAGTAAACACGCAGCCTTGCTTGCGGAGAAACTTAGAGATTTAATCGCAACTACTAACTTCGCTCCGGTCAAAAAGCTTACCTGCAGCTTCGGAGTAACAGGACTGATAAAGGAAAACTGCTTTGCCAGAGAGATGATCGACAGCGCCGATAAGGCCTTGTATGAGGCCAAAAGGGGTGGAAGAAACAGGGTGTGCATTGTATGAAAGGCTAACACCTTCGCAAAGTTAAATGTGGTCTGATACCTCCCCTATATCTTTTAAAGGGGTCTTTTGGCAGTTATGGAGTTATCAGACCGAGGGATGGGCGAGGAGGTTTTTCGACAACTGGAAGGACTCACTTAAGTGGCAGAGGCTTAAGCCCTATGAGAGGTTTGCAGGTATGATAGAGAAACACTGGGACGGCATCGCCGCATACAGCAGGTCTGAGAACAAGGTATCGTTGGGATTTTTAGAAGGCTTGAACAATGAGATTCGTGTTATACAGAGAAGGGCATAGGGTATAAGAGACGAGGGATATATTCGTCTAAAAATCCTTACTTGTATGCCCAGGGAGATATGGAATGACCCACTCACTGATGCGAAGAGCCATTTATATAGGGTTCTGCATCATCGATCCTATAGCCTGAACCCAACCATCAGGCCCTATCCCTTCTGCCTTAATCAGGTTAGGCATATCAATCCTGTGGTCATGACGTCCATCAGGTTTTTGCACAATTATAGGACGATCTACCTTTTGTAGCATTGGGATGTCATTAGGACTATCACCGATAGCTATTGTTGTGAGTCTTTTGTATTTTTGTTTATATAATTCAATGACAATGGACACCGCCTTCCCTTTATCGCTGTTTCCAAGGATGTGAAGAAAACTACCCTCCGTATAATTGAAACCTCTTGAGGCGATTGAATCTAAGAGCCTCTTTTTATTGTCTTTGCTGCCATAAAAAATAAAAGGCTCATCAAAATCCCTCTCCTTTGCCATAATGGCCTCTTGAAGGGTTAAATTTGTCAGACTTACAAGTTCTTCTGCCTTCATATCACCAAAGCCTCTTACTGCAAAGCCCTCTTTTTGAAGATCTATTATTGCCTTTCTCAGGTCAGGATACCTTGCACCAAGCCTTATTATCTGATATCTGTCATCTTCATCGATCTCGAATCTTAATTCTTGAACCTTAAACCTTGAATCCTTAGGTATATATATCCCGCCACCGTTTTCTGAAATAAATGGATGGTGATTATCGAGCTTTTCTCTGTAATACTCTATCTCCTTCCTCGTCTTGCTTGAGCAGATGATAAGAGGAATGTCCTTTTCTCTGAGCAATTTGAGAGCAGGAATTGCTGGTTCGAAGGAATAGGTCTTTGCGTCTAACAACGTCCCATCAAGGTCTGTAAAGATGATAATCTTTTCATTCTCTCTTTTATTATCAGCGAAGGATATTTTGTTTGCAAAATTCGAATTCATAAATATTCCAATATCAGTAGTAATCATTAGTATATAAGTAGGAAATCATCACAATCCCCTTATTCAGCGATAAGGATGGAACCCTCCTGTTCAGGCCTGTTTTGACAGTTATAATACAACTTGTTTTACTCCTGCCCCATAGCTCTCTCAGGAAGTTCAAACAATTGCATCCCTTTAAAACGTCTCTTAGGATGTAGATTGCCAAACCTCTATGTGCAATTGAGCCCCCAATAGATGTAAAGGTATCTATGAACCATATGATTCCTTTAAGTGGTCTTGCCCTCTATAGCAATTATTTGTACATCCATTACATTTGTGCCTGTAGGCCCTGTGATAAAAAGGCCGTCAATTTTTTTGAAGAAATTATAACTATCATTGTTGTTTAGATATTCTATTGGATTTAACCCCATAGCCTTTGCCTTTTTAACAGTTTCTCCATCCACAACAGCCCCTGCTGCATCGGTTGGCCCGTCTGTTCCATCTGTCCCTGCTGAGAGGAGTGTGATGCCTTCTATCCCTTCAATCTGCATTGCGAAGGAAAGGGCAAGTTCCATATTCCTTCCACCCATGCCGTTACCCTTAACAGTCACTGTTGTTTCTCCCCCTGAGATCAGACAGTTAAAGGGTTTTGAAGGTCTTGACTGCCTTGAACGTGCAATATCTGCAAGCTGCCTACCAACATGCCTTGCTTCACCACTGAACTCAGAGCTTATTATCTCAGCATAAAAACCAAGATCTTCTACCCTTTTCTTTGCGGCCTCCAGGACAATCTTGTTGCTACCTATGACAATGTTTTTTACATTCTCGAAGATCTTGTCACCCTCCTTTGGGGTTTCTGTTAGTAACCCCTTGGCTCCTTTATCAATAACATTGATGATGCCCTTTGGGGCCTTATCCATTAGCCTGTATTTTTCCAAGACTAACAGTGCATCGTTAAAAGTCGTCTCGTCAGGGGCGGTAGGGCCTGATGCAATTACATCAATCCTGTCTCCAATAACATCAGAAAGGATTAAAGAAAAGACCGTTGCAGGGTATGCAATCTCGACAAGTCTACCTCCTTTTACCTTTGAGATATGTTTCCTTACAGTATTGAGCTCATATATGTCTGCCCTTGACCTTAAAAGCATCTCTGTAATTACCTGCTTTTCTCTGAGGGTTACACCTTCAATAGGAGATACTAAGAGCGAAGACCCTCCTCCAGAGATAAGGCACAATACAAGGGTATGTTCATCCGCTTCTTTTAGAAGCCTTACAGCCTCTTCTGTACCCTTTAAACCTTCTTCATCAGGAACAGGATGACCAGCCTCAAAGATACTAAAAGAGGAAGGTATAGGGTGGAGGTATCTTGATTCTTTAATACTGAGAATCGAATTATCGAGATGGCCATATTTTGTTATCAGGACCCCTCTGTTTATTAATTCCCCTAACTCATCTATCATTGCCCTTACCATACTGTAAGCTGCCTTACCAAAGCCTATAACAAGGAGCCTCTCAAATTTGCCGCCATGATAGATAGTCCTTATGTGTCTGCCATGAACCTTAACTGTCTCATAGCTATCAAGGGCCCTAATGGCATCATAAAATACTCTGGTCAGTAGGTCTTTGCTATTTTTCATGTCTTTAGTTGTTATCCCAAAATTGCTTGACCATTTTGGCAAGTTGTCTATATTATATAAATCTCTACATATTTTGAAACATCCTATTTTCAAGCTCCTGTTCTCATTCAAGTTGATCCTTTAGAACTTAACAATATCTGTAAGGATGTATTTTTAAGGTAGATAGCAAAACTCTGTTGGGTAGTACTTTACAGTTGAGGAGCTAAACCCTTTCAATGGCTTTTAACCTATTAAGGTGAGTTTCACTGCTGTTGAGCAGAGGGCTTATTATTGTCAGAGCTAAACCTCAAAGGCAAAAGACCCAATTGTTATCTCTGGATTTTGCCAGAAATAACCATAAAAAGGTTCAGCATGTTCCTGAGCTTTTAAAATTTAAAACCTTGGAGGATTAACATGTCAGACTTTTATCAAACGGGGGTTATTGCCACCTTTCATCATCTTGGTAGACCTAGTCTTGAAAAGATCGAGGCAGACCTATCATGGTATGCTAACGAGAGGCCCATTGCCCTTGTATTGCCTTCTCTTTACAGTGAGCTTGAAGGAGAGGCATTGAAGGGTATAGTTAGAGAGCTAAAAGATGTCAAATATATCAGAGAAATAGTAGTAACCCTCGGACCCGCAACAGAGAAAGAGTTTAGATATGCCAAAGAATTCTTCTCTGTCTTGCCTCAAAAACTGAATATTATATGGAATACAGGACCAAGGCTAAGCGAGGTCTACAGGATCATAGAAAATGCAGAACTCCCTACAGGTGAGCCTGGCAAAGGTAGGTCTGCATGGATGGCCTACGGTTATATCCTTTCACAACAGAGGTTTCAGACTATAGTCCTCCATGATTGCGACATAATCACATACAACAGAGATATGCTTGCAAGGTTGTGTTACCCTGTAACAAGCCCAAGCTTAGATTATGATTTTTGTAAGGGCTTTTACAGCAGGGTGACAGATAGGCTGCATGGGAGGATGACAAGGTTGTTATTGACGCCACTCATTAGGTCTCTGCAAAAGATCCTCGGATATCTACCTATACTTTTATTTTTTGACAGTTTCAGGTATCCCCTCGCAGGAGAGTTTTCAATGGATGTAGATATGGCAAGGGTCATCAGGATACCTGGAGATTGGGGGCTTGAGGTGGGAGTGCTTGCAGAGATTTATAGAAACACCTCCTTGAGAAGGGTCTGTCAGGTTGATATTGCTGAAAATTATGAACACAAGCATCAAGAACTATCCCCAGAAGATGCCTCTAAGGGACTTCATAAGATGTGTGTGGATATATGCAAGTCTTTATTCAGGACACTGGCATCAGAGGGCATAGTCTTTTCTAATGGCTTTTTTAAGACACTGGTAGCAACCTACACCCGGACTGCGCAAGATATGCTCAAACGTTATGAAGACGATGCTGCTATAAATGGGCTTATATTTGACAGACATGCCGAGAGCTTAGCCGTGGAGACCTTTACAAAAGGGATAAAGAAGGCAGCAGAGATAATAACAGAAGATCCCCTTGGCGTGCCATTGATTGCAAGTTGGGATAGGGTCACATCGGCTATTCCAGATATTCTTATGAAGATAAGAGAGGCCGTCGAAGAAGACAACCGATAAAAGATAAAAAGTTAAATGGGCTTATGAACAGTATCATTGAAAGAAAAGAGGTATCTGAAAAGATTAAAGACATTAAGGATGCAGACATCCTCGTAGGCATCCCCAGCTACAACAATGCAAGGACTATAGGTCATGTGGTCAGGGCTGTGCAGGCAGGTTTTGCCAAGTACTTCCCCGATAAAAAATGTGTGCTTGTGAATTCTGATGGCGGCTCAACCGATGGCACCATGGATATCGTCCAAAACGCCTCTATAGAGGATTTTCAATCTATACTGCTTCACCATCGAGTAAGACCTGCCTTAAAAATAACCACACCCTACCATGGAATCCCTGGCAAGGGGAGTGCGTTCAGGACCATCTTCCAGATAGCAGATGCCTTGAATGTAAGATCCTGTGCTGTGGTTGACTCTGACCTGAGGAGCATTACCCCGGAGTGGATAGAACTCCTTATCAAACCAGTCATGGAAGGTGGTTTTGATTATGTTGCCCCCCTTTATCACAGGCACAAATACGATGGCACTATTACAAACAGCATAGTTTATCCCATAACAAGGGCATTGTATGGCAAAAGGATAAGACAACCTATTGGTGGAGACTTTGGTTTTTCAGGAGAATTAGCAAGATTTTATTTAACAAAGGATGTTTGGCAGACAGATGTTGCCAGATATGGCATAGATATATGGATGACAACAACTGCAATTGCCAATAACTTCAAAGTCTGCCAGACATTCCTTGGGGCAAAGATTCATGATCCAAAGGACCCTGCTGCCGACTTAAGTGAAATGCTCTTTCAGGTGGTAGGGGCAACCTTTGATCTCATAGAGACCTATCCTGCAGTCTGGAAAGAGATAAAAAACTCAGAAACAGTCACTACATACGGTTTTAGATATGCTGTGGGGCTTGAACCTGTGAGTGTAAATGTAGACAAGATGATCGATCGATTTAAGCTTGGGGTCAAGGAACTCAAAGGAATTTGGGCAGAGTTTTTGCCACCACATATCTTGGACTTCTTAAAGGAATCAGAGGAGGCGCAGAAGGGGCACTTCTGCATACCCAATGACATTTGGGTGGATATCATTTATGCCTTTGTGATTGCGTCTCATAGGAAGATACTCAACAAAGAGCACCTGCTTAAATCAATGACCCCTCTTTACATAGGTAGGACTGCCTCTTTTGTGCTTGAGACATGGAACAGCGATGCTGAGGAGGTAGAGCGAAAGATAGAAGATCTATGCATTGCCTTTGAAAACAAAAAAGACTTTCTCATTGAAAAATGGCAGGAGGTGTAAGATGAAGAATCTATTTGCAAGGCTTTTATCAGAACCTTTAGAGGGTTTCCTTGAGAGATTTATACAATTTCTCCCTAATCTGATCTCTGCAATCTTTTTATTGATTATTGGATTAATTGTTGGATGGATCACAAAAAAGACACTGTACCGCCTACTAAGGCTATTAAAGGCCGATGAGTTCTCTGAAAGATATGGGATTAACAATATACTCATCAAAGGCGGGATAAAGGATGGTGTATCCTTAATTGTTGGACGTTTTGCAGGATGGTTGGTGTTTTTCATCTTCATAATAATATCCTTAAGCAGCCTCAATGTGCCAGCTATTGAGAGGCTCCTTGAAAGATTCTTCCTCTATTTGCCCAATCTATTCGTTGCCATAATCATACTACTGATTGGTTATCTAATGAGCAACTTCTTTTCAAGGGCTGCCCTGATAGCCTCTGTGAATGCAGGCATAAGGGCCTCTGGATTGATAGGGAGACTTGTAAAAGTGACCATATTTCTTATTTCATCCACAATGGCACTGGAGCAATTAGGCATAGGACGGGATACGATTGTCATTGCCTTTGCAATATTACTTGGAGGTTTCGTGTTTGCACTGTCTATAGCCTTTGGACTTGGTGCAAGAGACTTGGCAAAGGAGTATCTTGAAAAAAAGATAAAAGGCGAAGACAATGATTACATTAAACACATATAGCGGAAGTTCCACCTTTAAAAAGGAGACCATCTCATGTATAACCTCTTTTCTTTTCAAAGACATGGTTAAGATGCTTGGGCTGTAAGGGTTTGAGGCTAATTTGCTATTTCCGTAATAAGGCTAAAATCAGGGCGGAAGAAGGGAAGAGAGGCAGTAGGAAATAATGTAGAGCGGAAGGGTAGGAGATCAATAGGAACAGCGTTTAAATATAAAAATTCCCTGCTTCCGCCCTTCCCCTCTTGCGCACCTGCATAGTACGCCCATACTCATTGGATTCCATTAAAGATCATTTTAGGGTAACCCGTACAATTGCCCTATAATTATGGGTGGGGGCAAGCCCTACCTGTATTAATATACTGTTACCTTGCTTTGTTTACTATCTACACTCCCTCTTTATCCCGTCAAGGAGGCTGCATATCTGATCCGATATATCCTCCATTTCCTTGTATATAGCGTTAGCCCTTGCCGTATCTCCATTTCTACATGCCATCAGGGCCTCTTTGCCTAATTGATGGATCCTTGCGTGAGGGGCCTCAAGTTGTTTAAAAGATTGCAGATGGCCACAGGTCCTCATACCCTCTGTGTCATACCACTTACCAAAACGGCAGGTGTGGTGATCGGGCAGAGAATTTGGGTCTATTGAAACATCTCCTTGTAGACAGGCACCTACCTTGCCTACAAACACACGGTGGTCTGACTTTGCCACATCAAGGATCAGCAATTCACTCCCCTTGGTCTTAAAGCCAGAGGTAGAGTTTCTGAGTTCTTCTGCTATCTTTGTAAGACTACTCACCTCATGCATCACATCATGAGAGGCATTTTCCATGTCCTTTGATATAGAGGAGGTCCTTTCTATATTCTTTGCCACCTCCTCTGAGGCCGATGACTGCTCATCCACCGCAGTGGCTATCTGGGTTATCTGGTCCCTTACACGATGAACGGCGTCCACAATATGATTTAGAGAATCACCTACATTACGGATAAAGTCCTTTGCCCTTGTTACCTCTTCTGATGCCTCATTCATAGATCGGGTCGTCTGTACTGATTCTGCCTGTACAGCGCCTATCTTTTCTGATATCTCTGTGGTGGCCTTTATAGTCCTTTCAGCAAGCTTTCTGACCTCGTCGGCGACAACAGCAAAGCCCCTGCCCTGCTCCCCTGCCCTTGCTGCCTCAATAGCGGCATTCAAGGCAAGGAGGTTTGTCTGGTCTGCTATGTCCTTTATCACCGTTACTATATCGCCGATCTCTGAGGCCCTGTTGTTTAGTTTCTCTACCATCGTGGCAAGTTCTACAGTAGACGTATAAACCCTATTTACAGTATCAACAGCACTGTCTGCTACCTCCTTACCAGAATTAGCAGTCTGCATGGCCTCATTTGAGGTCTCTGAGGCCACAGAGGCATTGCGGGCAATGTCAGTGATGGTCTGGCTCATCTCTTCTGCAGCTGCTGCAATCTGTGCTGCCTGGCCCGTTTGTGTCTTTGCACCCTCTGCTGTCTTCTGGGCACGCAGCCTTAAGATATCAACAGAGGATACAACATTGTTTGAGGCGCTCAGGATATTGTTGATCATTGAGCTAACAGAATCTACCATTGCAGAGATGCTCTTTGTGAGCATACCAACTTCATCCTTACTTGTATAGTGTGGTATCTCCACCTTTAAGTTGCCATTGGCAACCTCATCAACAGTAGTTATAACCTTACGGAGAGGTGTCAAGACCTGCCTTAAGATGACAGACATCACCATTAAGACCAATGCAAAGCTAACGATAGAGATCACAATCTGGCTGGTGAGTATGGAGTTATTAATAGACTTAACGGACCTTGCATCCATTAAGATTGCAAGCCCTACGCCCTCAACAGGCTTGTCATTAAAAACAAAGGGTTTTTTTATGGCAAAAAACTCCCTTTCTCCTATAGATAAGTTAGCTATCGATCCTGTCAGGGATTTTACATGGGGTTCAAGGCCTTCAACAGTAGTGCTGACCACCTTGCTGTTCTTTTCATCAATTAATGCAATGTCTAATCCTATGACCTTCTTAATCTCTGCAAGGACTGCGTTATCTAAAAAGGCCCCTACTTTTATGAGTCCCAATAGAGAGTTTCCGCTTACAATAGGGTATATGGACTCTACTGTCAATTCCCCTGTCCTCATTGATAGTATCGCCCCTAAGGTAGGTCTTTTGCTCTTTATTGCATTAGCATAGACCTCAAACTTTGATTTGTCATCACCGTGTTTTTCAGGCAGATGACCCCTTAAAAGCACTATGCCCGATGGATCTATTGCCTCTAAGCTATTGATGCCTTTGTTTACAGACTTGAGGTTGTTAAAGGCTGGGACCAGTATCCTCTGTAGCCCTTCTCGATTGCTGGTCCTTAGGTATTCTTGAAGCTCCTTATTTTCGGCCATATAAGCAGCATATCCAAGTCTGGCCTGGGCATCCCGTAAAAAGCTGTTTGATAGACCCTCTAACTTGTCCTTTATACCCTCCTCGAATTGACTCGTTATCTTCGATGAGATAGTCTTTGTGTTGACAACCGCCTGCACAATAATCATAAAGGCTATCAATATCCCTATGGAAATAATGAGCTTTTTTGTAATACTGTAATTCTTGAGCAAGTCAAAGGACCCCTTAATCATAAATACCCCCCTTTTAATTATTATTATTTTGTTATAAGCTCAAAAAAAGCACCTTAGCGCCTTTTTGTATCTTGTAGCACCCAACTTTCAATCTAAAAAAACTAACATTAGCAAAGGCATCTCATTGTCCAGCCTTATTAAAGAACCTTAATTATATTACAACTGTGTTAAAAAGAAAAGGACCAATGGGGGATCAGATCTTGAGTCTTGACATTCACTTCAGGCTTTTTAATATGGCAAGGCGGCTATAGACTCCATCCTTTCCTGCATACTTATGTAATGCTATGATTGCTGCTATCTTGAGCCTGACCCTATTGCTGTGGTCGGCTATCCATGCCGTTTTCATATCTCTATCTCCTCTTTTCATAAAACCTTTGACATTACCTGAAAATAGAACCGTCCCCTTTTTACAATTTGCCCTTTACTATCCGCATTGAAATATCCATCAAATACTGCCTGATGGTTTCAGATGCAACAGGAGTTGTCCATTTTATTTCGGTGTCAAGAAGGGAGTAGTCATATTCCGCAAAGATTTTAGCGATATACAAAGGGGCAATCCCTGCCGCCTTGCTGTGGGCGTCAACAAGAGCCTGTTTTAAACCCAGCCCATCTTTCAGCAGAAAGTAAATATCAACCATGTCTTTGGGCATACAACGGTCAACCACAGCAGTAATCTTATTGGCTAAAATGTTTTCCCTTGAGTCTATAAGTCCTAAAACAGGATGGATTGTCTTTTCCCCGATATGTGAAGGGACATCGTTGACAAGTTCTATCTTCAATTGCCTGTTGGCAACCATAATACGATAAAACCTTTCTTGCCCCAGGACAACCTTGACATCATTAAAGATTGTTGAAAGCCGCTCAATACACCTATCAGCAAATGTTATAAAATCATCATTATCATTGAGAAAATAATCCAGATCATCAGAAAAGCGATGATTATAATATCCCCTTGAAAGCGTTGTGCCGCCGGTAAGATAAAATGGCGAGTCTTTAAAGGCTTTTATCGCTCTATCTTGCAGCGGATAGAGGACTTTATTGTAATACTCTGCATGCAAAGTCCATCCCCTCCTTTAGGGATTTAAAGCGGGTTTTCTTTTTTGCTTCCTCTGTCCAGAAACTGCAAAGCCTTTTGGGGTCAATAAGTTCAACAATCTCAAACCAGTTGACGCTTTCAAGCAGACGGGCTACGCAAAAGGCCTGATCAGGCCATTTCTTCACAAGCCTGCCCTCAAGGATGGCAAGAAACTCCTCGGGGGTCAGATTCAAATCCCAGAGGCATTGCCTTAAAATACTGCGCTGTTGCTCTGTAAGCTGTCGTTCTTGCATAATTGTATTATAGCCTAATCAGGGCTGTGGTCAAATATAACCACATCTCCCGTTACAGGCGAGCGATAAGTCAGCTTCCTCGCCTTGCCGTGCAGGACATGGGCGATCTTGAGATACAGCCAGACTGGAGCAGCTCCTGTTAAGACTATCTCATTGCCTTCGCCGGCAAGTTCCTTAGCCTTTTGAACATATTCATTCAAAAGAGACAGTTTTGCGGTTTCGGTTTGTTCGTAGAATTTAGACACATCAATTATTACGGCGTTATTCATTTTCTATCCTTTCTTTATGTTTGTATGCTCCTCTTAAATCAAAGATTTTGTATGCAAACACTTGTCCTTAATTATAGGATTGAGAGTTGCTTTTTTAAATTCAGTTCAATCTCATCGAGATACCAGTATAATATTCCATGTTGACGGGCTGTCTCTTCTTGATCTTTTGTTTTACCCTGAATATATGGGGGAAACTCTTTTGACTTGTCATCTTTAATTCTAACCATTGTCTTCAATAATGGACCTACTATAATAGCCTTTGCAAAGGGGCCGCTTTTTTTGTATGCAATACTCTCTTTGCTTTTAGCTGTATCCCCTGTGAAGTCATAGGTCTTTGCCTCTAAAACTATAAATGTTCCAAATTTTGTAGTAATCAAGACATCGATTTCTGCATCATTTTTTGCACAGTCATTCTCAAGCAATTGGGTTTTGACATTACAATGCACCTCAGATATTGAGTCGGCAATATTGGGATCTTTATTGATTGCCTCAAGCACAGCAGCAGCAACCATCCATTCAAAAAGCTCTGAATTTTTGCCGATAGCTGAAAAAGTGAGGTTGCTTTTATAGAGAGCCCCTTTAGGGTCTTTTACGGAGCCGCCTATAGTCTGTATGGCAGATATAAAATCAGCTTCATCTTTTTTGCTAATTCCTCTATTAAAAAGAGGTTGATTGTATGTATTAAGCCTTTTGATTGTCTCATTGATACAGGCTCTCTTGATAGCATCCCAGTATTCTTTGTATATATCATGGGGGTTAGATATTAGTGAGAGTTTTTTAATAGCAGGCTTGATATCATTAAATGACTTTGCATTTTGAACTGCTTTAATGAGTTGATTTATAGAGACTTGAAAGTCTTCATACCCTGTCTTTGAAATTTTTAATTCATCAATCTTAGGCATGAGACTGTTTAGCGTCTTTCTTATCTCTTCTTTACAATCCATTATTTCACCTTGCGACATCATCGCAAAGAATGCCTCTCTAAACAAATCATTGGATCTGTAATATTCAAGCGCCTTAGAGCCTATCTCTAATTTTGATGCGGTTTCAGCGTTAGGGGCAGGATAGAGCTTTACTGATGAGCATATTTTTGAGCCTGATAAATGCAAAAGGTCTTCAAGAGTCAGCGCCACATCACTCCTGATTTTTTCTGACTTCAAATCTTTGTCGTAAAGCCATATTGCAGGGTCACTGCCTTCTACATAACAAAGATAATCACTATAGTTATTTTGTAACCTTGAGGTGAAACAATTATAAAGGGCAACGGTAGGTATCTTCTGCCCGCCAGAGATATTCCATAGAACCAAATTGTATTCATCTGCCACCTTTAAGACCTTTTCAACAAAAATATTTGGTCCTTTTTCTTCAGATGCATCAATACTTACAACTTTAGTTTTAATCTTATACTTTTTCATAACATCTACAAGTCGCTCTGTCCATTTTGTAGCAGTAGATGTTGATAGCAGAACTGCCTCTTCTAAACCAAATTGCATTGCTGGTATGAGATTTATACTCTGATTGCCTGTTGAATTGCAAAACATCACATGGTCAGGATATTGCACATGACTCATAAAATCCCCCTTTCTTGACAAGCATCTTTATCTTGCATACAATGATAACACACATAGGAGGTGCGTGATATGCGTGCTACTTTAAACATACCTGATGACCTTATGGCTGAGGTGCAAAGACTTTCGGGCGAAAAGTCCAAGACCAAGTCTATTATTATCGCTATGGAGGAATTTGTGCGTGAAAAGAAAATTAAAAAACTCCTTTCTCTGAAAGGCAAGGTGCAGATAGACTACGACTGGCAAGAAGAGGAAGAACTGGAGATGAAGTCTCAGGCAGAGAGGGAGACTTTTTTTGAGAGATAATATATTAGTTGATACTTGCATCTGGATTGAGTTTTTCAGGCAAGACTCAGAGATTGGATCAAGACTTGTGCGTTTGCTTTCAGATGAAATTGTATGGAACTGCGGTATTGTGCTTTTCGAACTTCTACAAGGGATTAAATCTGAAACTGAAAAAGCGGAGATACAAAGCGCCATAGCAGGCCTGCCGTATACTGAAATGTCGCCGCTTATATGGCAAAGAGCGGCTGAGCTTTCCCGAACACTGAAAAAAAGCGGTCTCTCAATTCCTTTGTCTGATATTTTTATCGCATCAGTTGCCATTGAATACAATCTCTCCATCTTCACAATAGATAAGCACTTTGAGCAGGTTCCGGGAGTAAAACTGTATCCCTGACATTTTCTTGGGCCTCTGCGCTTTGTTCTGAAACTCATAGCTTCATCTCCTTTTCTATCATCGGCTTAAAGGGCTTTAGTTGATGGTTGATAAACTCGTTGAAGGTAGTTACAAAGTCGATGTATTTATCTACATCAATAACCCCATCTTTGATAAAAGGACTGATAACCCGCCTACTGATAGCCTCCATGTCTCTTTTGAAGGCTTCAGAGGAGGCCAGTTCCATCATTTCATCAAGGGCCTGTTTTGTAAGTGTCATTTTATCATCCTTTCATAGACTTTTTGCATATTGAATAAGGAGAAATAGCTCTTTAGGAGTTCATCATCCAGTCGCCCTCTGTGTAAGCCTATAAGCATTTCTATATCTGCCATGTCTAACCTCTCTCGCTCAGGGTTATTAGCAATCGCCTGTAACTTAAGCCCGATGATGTCTTCAGGGATAAGGGTCTTTACCTTCATCTGCCTGCCAAATACCTCTTTGACCTCTGCCCTCTGAAGCATCTGAAGGCTTGCCTGCCTGAAGGCATGTATAAAATCAACCTCTCCAAATACCTTAAGCGGTGAGGTATATTGGGAGACATTCTCAGAATGGTATCTCAGTTCATAGCCAAAACCTGTCATTATGTTGTGCACCCTTACCATGTCATCCTTCATAACGAGAAAATCAAGGTCAACTGTTGAACGAAAGCCACCCCACAACCCAATCGCAAAACCACCCATCAGGGCATAACGGATACCTTGCTCATCAAAGGCCGTTAAAAGCTTCTTCAATACGGTTTTAAAGTCCACTAATCACCTCTTACTGGTAACAGGTCACGGGTTACCACTCACCTGTCATCTTGAGGCAGCCATTTATAAAGAGGAACCTGTCTTATCTCTACCCCCTCTGCTTCAAACTCCTTAGACTCATTGCCTGTAATAATAGTCCCCTTCTTCAAGCCGAAGTCCTTGCACGCATCCGCAAGACCCCTTATCTCCCGCTCTGCTGTCTTTTGGTCTGACAAGGAATATGAAACCTGAAATCAATGCCTGATTTCATCAATTTATCCATA
>CALEDV010000041.1 GCA_937949555.1 uncultured bacterium
GTCTATGGAGTGCCTCTTGTGTCTCCTTAACATGAAGTCGTCAAGTTCCTTACAGCCAAAGTATCTCTTCGCTATCCCTTTTATATTAGGTGCTACCATGTCTTCTACAAAGGTGCCCATCTTGTTTGTGATCTCACCCCACCTCTTATTCATCAGTATCCTTTCCTGCCTTGCCTCCTCCCTGAAAAGGGCAAACTCTGCAGATTGCCTATCTACATTCTTGCTTACCCTGTCTACCTCTCTGCTGAGATTGTCTATATTCTGGCTCACCCTGTCAATCTCTCTGCTCACCCTGTCCACCTCTCTGCTGAGATTGTCTACATTCTGGCTCACCCTGTCAATCTCTCTGCTGAGATTGTTGAAGGATGTCTCTGTGTTGATAATAAACCTCTGTAAGACTGTCTCAAGGGTATCTACCCTCTCTTGTACCGTTAAAATGTCCACCCCCACGGCTTTTTAACAACAGTATAGCATAACCCATTTTTAATATGCCCAGTGCCTCTATATTGCTCATTCATGGTCAAAAAAGGCTGAATAGCCCTTTATTTGAAAGAAGTTTGAGGTGTCAGGTTTACCACCTCTCGGTGCGTCAAAGCTGAGTCGGCAAGGGGCGTTTAATCGAGCCCTAAAGACCTTTACCTCTTGCCCGATTAATGATTCTATATTGACCTCTGAATATCCCGTTCACTAATTATGACCCTTGAACAGGGTCATTTTATGTCCTATCTCCCTCTGTATTCTATGCACAGCAAGGTTATATCGTCCGATTGAGGGGCATTATCGGCAAAGAATACCAGATCCTCCATTATCAATGCAGCAATGCCTTGTAGGTCTTCCTGACCAGCTTTTTTTATCACCTCCAAGAGTCTCTCGCTCCCATAAAACTCCCTATTGCCATTCATTGCCTCTGTCACCCCATCGGTATAACACAGGATCCTATCGCCAGGCAATAAGGCAATCCGTTCGCACGAGTATCCCACATCCTTCATTACACCTATGATAAGCCCATCTGGCATATCAATAAATTGCGCCCCTTGATCTCTTCTGACAATTACAGGTGGCATGTGTCCGCCATTGGCATATATAAGTTCACCGGTGCAACAGTTTAGAATGCCGCAGAAGACGGTCACAAACATCGATGAGTCATTGCCATCGCATAGCTCATTATTTACCATACTCAAGATAACATCGGGGCTCATATCAGCAGAGGATTTGGCCTTAAAGAGGGTCATTGTTACGGACATAAAGAGGGATGCAGGCACGCCTTTGCCAGACACATCAGCAACAATAAATAGCAACCTGTCCTCATCAAGGAAGAAGAAGTCATAGAAGTCACCTCCTACTTCCTTTGCTGGCTCAAGTAATGCAAAGACATCAATCTCCTTTCTATCAGGGAAAGGGGGGAATATCTTTTTGAGCATGTTCATCTGTATATCATGGGCAATAGATAGCTCGCTCTCAATCCTCTGCTTTGCCGCTGTGGTCTCTGTGAGTTTTGAGATGTATTGACGCAAGGAGTCCCTCATGGTCCCAAAGGAACTGGCTAACATTGCCACCTCATCTCTGCCAGTAACCTCAGGGATGGCAGCATCAAGATTGCCCCTTCCAATTTCCTCAGCCGTTGTGGAAAGCCTCCTTAGGGGCTTAGTAATACCCTTTGCTATGACCACAGAGGTTATTGCAAGCAGAATAATACCCACAATACCCAGCACAGCTACATTTACATTTAGATCCCTTATATCCTGAAACATCTCCTTGGCAGGGAAAAGCATGAGCAACCTCCAGTCATTTGAAGGTATCCTCGTATAGTAGAGATAGGCATCCATGCCAAAAAGGTTGTGGTGTCTAACAATGCCCGATTCCTTTCTCAAGACCTCCCTGCCAATCTCCCTCATTGCATTGTCCTTGTTTGCCTCTGCAATGGTAAAGAATGTCTCATTCATTATGAGACCCCTGTCCGGATGGGTAACGATGGTGCCATTCTGTGATATGAGCGCCCCGTATCCTGTTTTCAAGACCTTAGTAGAGAGCACAATGTCTGAAAACCACTCTAAAGATATATCTACAGCCACTATACCAATTAGATGCCTCTTTCCCCCTCGAGTCTTGTAAACGGGCACAGAATAGGTTGACAGGAGTGTCTTTTCTTCATAGTAAGGCTCACTCCACTGGGGGCTCTGCATCTCCCTTGCCATCTGATACCAGTCTTGATAGAAATAACGGTCATTATCGCTACCAAAGGACTTTAGCCTAAAACCCCTCCCTTCCCTGTAGCAATAAATGCCTGCATACAGAAGGTCTTTTTTGAATTGATAGGGTTCAAAGGCAATAGACAATCCATATATCTCATCATTTAATCTGAGGGTAGAACACAGAAGATCTCCAAGTTCCTGAAGGGTAAATCCC
Source organism: uncultured bacterium (assembly GCA_937949555.1). Lineage (GTDB taxonomy): Bacteria > Nitrospirota > Thermodesulfovibrionia > Thermodesulfovibrionales > Dissulfurispiraceae > DUZI01. Next base: position 2,407 of record CALEDV010000041.1, read on the forward strand.
TTGTTTTCTATCACATTGGCAAGGTTCTCTGGTATCTTCTCCACACCATTCAATACAGATTCCACCTTATTAACCGATGATGTTATGATGCTCCTTACATGGTTGCCAATCTGCCTTTCGGTCTTGTCCTTAGAGTAAAAATAGTTACTCAGCATGATGGTTACAAAAATAAGTACGCTGCTTAGGGAAAAGGAGAGAAATAGCCTCAGGGCTATACCCTTGGAGTGGAAGATATTCATTTGCAAGATATATGAAAATCCTCAAAGGCTGGGATGTTTTTTATGAGCCCTATGTTGTATAGTTCCTTAGCCACGAGATTGTAATCGCCCTGATATAGTACCCCTACAGCATCTTTACCCTTTGAGCGCATCAAATCCCCTATCCTCATGAGCATCCATCTCTGATGGACCCTATTAGCTGGCACCCCTACCCTCTTCATCCTCTTGATCACAATATCAATAGACTCCTCTGGCCTCGATAAGGCATATTCCCAACCCTCAATGCTTGCCCTTACAAAGGCACAAGCCACATGGGCGTAGTCTCTGTAAAAATCCTTCATTATATAGATGCCATCTTCTGGGAAATTAAGGGCATGATCGCTATAAAAAAAGGTATTGAGCTCCTCTTCATTAATGCCAGCATTAAATATGGTATTGTATTCGTTGTACCACATTGCTGAAACAGCATCCACGCCTCCCCTGAGAAAGAGATTAGGCGTTGGAGACTGGGTGATTATACGGGGATTTATATTGAGCTTCTTAAATAGTGCCTTAGGTTGTATTGAGAAATCCCCATCGAATATACTGACCTTCTTGAGGTGCAGGTCTGAAGGCGTCTTTATGCCACTGGCCTTTTTCACCACCAGCATGAGGGATGACCTTTGTATCATCTGGGCAATATTGATAAGCTGCATACCCTCTGACCTCTTCTGGATGGCAGTGGAAAGCCACATAGTGGCGAAATCAGCCTTACCACTACGGAGATACTCCGAAGGTGGGGCATCAGGCCCGCCATCGAGTATCTCAAGGTCTATGCCATGCTTCCTGTAAAAACCCTTTTCAAGGGCAACATAGTAGCCTGCGAACTGCCCCTGAGGCAGCCACTGGAGGATCAATCTTGTTTTGTGCAGTGTAATGGGCTCCTTGGCTACAGCAAAAGGGGGATAAAACAATAAGGCAGAGGAAATGATTAATAGGAAGGTGTAACATCCAAGCCAGATCTTATTGCATCTAACACTATGTATGGGCTGCAAGCAAGTACCTCTTAGGTTGGGTTGTAATTCTTCTGTCTTCTGATGAAGGTAGGCACATCGTACTCATCTTCCTCAGGCAAGATGCCTGGCAAGGGCTCTATTGTCTGTACTCCCTCATTCTTTGGCTCTTCGCTAAGGGGTTCAACGGGGTCTCTCAAAGAGACATTTCGTTCTTGGATTTTCTCGGGTATTTTATTAATTTTCCTCCCCTTATTCAGTATATTGTCAGAATACCTACTGCCTCCTCCTCTGGGCGGTTCTATAGGAAAAATTGGGCGAGTTCCCTCTATTTTTATTACAGGCTGCACTGAATCAATTCCTGTGGCTATTACAGTGATTCTGACCTCATCGCCGAGATTTTCATTTACCACATGCCCTATGATGATATTTGCATCCTCATGGGCTTCATTGCATATAAGCGAAGAGGCTGCCTCAAAGGAATCAATTGAAAATTCCAGCCCGCCTGTGATGTTCATCAATATACCCTTTGCCTCCTGAATTGAGGTATCCTCTAAAAGCTGATTAGATATTGCCTGCCTTGCTGCCTCTATTGCAGCATCATCACCCTGAGCAATGCCCATGCCTATTACAGCTCTTCCAGAATTAGTCATCACAGACTTGACATCAGCAAAGTCAACATTTATATGCCCAGGCACGAGTATGATATCCGATATTCCCTGGATAGACTGCCTAAGCACATCATCAGCCACTTCAAAGGCCTTTATAAGAGGTAGACCTTTTGCGATATGCTTAATCCTGTCATTGGGGATCAAGATAAAGGTATCAGAGTATTTTTTTATCTCTTTAATGCCCTCCTCAGCATTGTAAGACCTCTTCCTGCCCTCATGCTGAAAGGGCTTTGTTACAATGCTCACAGTTAAAATGCCAAGTTCCTTGGCTAAAGAGGCGATCACAGGCGCTGCGCCTGTGCCAGTGCCACCACCCATACCAGCAGTTATAAAAATCATGTCAGCGCCTTCAATGCTTGCCAGGAGTGCATCCTTGTCCTCAAGGGCTGCCTGACGACCAATAGTAGGGTCTGCCCCTGCACCAAGGCCTCTTGTAATATCCGCCCCAATCTGCACCTTTACATGTGCCTTAGACCTCTCAAGGGCTTGCTTATCTGTATTCACTGCTATCAATTCGACGCCGTATAGGTTTGCTGCTGCCATGCTGTTAATTGCATTGCCTCCACCTCCACCGACACCTACAACCTTTATCTTCGTAAAGGGTTTTATTTCATCTATAATTTCCAATGGCATGACACTCTCCCAGTAATCGTTTAACAGATTATTCAATTTATAACTAACTGAGTCATTTTAGCAAGATTCTATTTACCTTTACCTCTGAATAGCCTCTTGATACCCCTTAAAAACCTCCCTGCTGTACTGTATTTGTTGACCTTCCCTTCTGCAATAGACTTATCTATCCCGTATAAGAGCAGTCCGATCAGGACAGCGTATTCAGGCTGCATAAGCTCCATACTGTCTTCTGCTAATCCATGAAGGCTGTAACCCTCTTTAATGTGAGGTATCCCCAATCTTATTGGCAGTTCTAAAATGGATTCTGCAACAGAGGTTAGTCCCCCAACACGAGCCCCGCCTCCAGTTACCACAGCGCCAAGCAAAGGCTCATTGACAGCAAATCCCTCTGTATGTGTCCTAATGAGGGAGAACAACTCCTCCATCCTTGGGTTAATTATACTCTCCACAGTGGAAAGGGCAATATTCTTTATCTGTCCGTCCATACCAAAGGCTTCTATTTCAGTGGAAATGCCCAGATTAAGGGTCTCCTGTTTCTTTATCCTCTCAGCCTCACTATAGGGCAATCGTAATCCTATAATTAGGTCATTGGTAAAATGGTTTCCACCCACAGGGATAAGCGCTGTTTTGGCAAGGGTACCCTCAAAAAAGACAGAGACCTCTGTCTTGCCACCGCCTATGTCTATTAGTATTACACCCCTGTCTTTATCCTCATCCATAAAAACTGCCTCAGCACAGGCAAGCGATTGCAGTACTACACAGTCCACATATAGACCTGACTCCTGACAAATCTTAATAAGGCTGTGCATTATCTTTGAATCTGCCGCTACTACAGCAACCCTTGCTTGAAGACTTGCACCAACCATACCAAGAGGATTTTTAATTCCCTCTGTGCCGTCTATTATAAATTCTTGAGGAATAACATGGAGCCTTTCAAGGGAGTGCCCGATGTCAAAGGAGAGAGAGGCCTCCAAGGTCCTCGAGATATCAGCCGCCGTTATCTCTCCCCTTTTAATACGATAAATCCCAGAAGTCTCTATTATCTTTGCATAGACAGAGGATAAGCCAAGCACAACATTGCTGAGGCGAGCCGATACCCTTTCCTCAAGCATTGCAATTGATGCACCTATGGAATGGCTTACCCCTTGAAGGTCAATGATTAGCCCCTTTTTGATGCCCTTTGCAGGAACAACTGAGTAGTCAACAATCCTTGCCCCTTCTTCCTCTAAGACAGCAACAGCGGCACAGGTCTTTGTTGAGCCCACATCAAGGGCTGCGACTATTCTATCGGGATTTATGCTTTTCAGAGACACCCTTGTCCTCACCCTTGGAATCAGGTATTACTACGATCTTATTAGCAAATCGCAAGTCAATTGTGCCTACAGTTATATTCCTCCTTATAATCTCACTTCGCACAAATTCAAGACGATCCATCTTTCTCTCATAATCTCCCGTTCCTACTACAATGAACACATTGTCAATTCTGACTGCCAGTTCCTCAGGCCTACTGCCGACTATTTCAATTCCTCCGGAGGCAACATGCATCTTTTTGCTACTTAGATATTTCACAAAACTGATAGCCTCTCTATAGACCTCCTTGTTCTTGACAGGGTCCATATCTCTGATTATCGGCAGAAAGAATGTCTTTGTATCGCCAATATCCTCAAGCAGTTCTCCATCGGTATCCACAAGGTAGGTGTGTCCCTTAAGTCTTAATAAGGCAGCAGGCACAGCCTCCTTCACCAATATCTGAATCCTGCCTGTAAAATCCCTCTTTATCTTTGCATCCTTTATCCATGGACTTGACCTAACCCTCTTATAAATATCATTTAATGAGGTGTCAAATAAACGGTCACCTCTATTGATATTGATAAGCCCCCTTATATCTGCGTTTCTTATCTGTTGGTTTCCATAGATATATATGTCAGTAACCCTGAACAAAACCCTCAAATTCCATAGTCCATAGAGGGCAGCAAAGACAAGAATTCCACCGGCTAAATAGATCGTCCACAACAACCTTTTACTGCGCCTTTGCCTAATTGTCTTCTGGGAGTACCTTTCCATCAATCATGCTCAATGCACTCAAGGGCATCCATAAGGATTTCCTCTATGAGCTCTATAAAAGAAAACCCTGATAACTGAGCTATCTTGGGCAGCAGACTTGTGGCAGTCATACCAGGAATAGTATTGACCTCAAGGACATAGGGTTTGCCATCCTCAGCAAGAATGAAATCAACCCTTGTGGCGCCTTTACACCCCAAAGCCCTGTGCGCCTGAACTGCCATGTTCTGCATCTCTATGTACTTAGACATTTCTATATCAGGAGGCAGTATATACTCAGTCATTCCTGCGGTATATTTTGATTGATAATCGTAAAATTCTCCAGAGGGTCTTACCTCTACTCCTCCCAGTGCCTTATCTCTAAGCACAGCAATCTGTATCTCTCTCCCCTTGATATACCTTTCAATAATTATCCGGTCATCATAGCTAAGGGCATCTAAAACCGCACCTTCAATCTCTTCCCGATTGTGTATTATATGAACACCAATACTCGACCCCTCTGATACAGGCTTAACAACCCAGGGGAATGGAAAATCAATAACTGCCCTTAGAGGGTCTATACTTAAGAGCCCTCCTCGCAAGACATCTATCTTCCTTAATACCCCATAGGGAGCCACATTAATGCCCTCTGCAAGGAACCTTGTCTTACTTCGCACCTTATCCATTGCTAAAGCAGATGCAAGCCTTCCAGACCCTGTATAAGGCATATCAAGAACCTCAAGGAATCCCTGAATTGCCCCGTTTTCTCCGATTCCACCATGAAGGGCAATAAACACTACCTCTGCCCTACAGTCCCTTATATCACTACACAAATCACCGGCAGAGTCTAATAATATGGCATCGTAGCCCTCTGCAATAAGGGCATTATAAACTGCCTTTCCGCTCCTTAGAGACACCTCTCTCTCTGAAGACTTACCCCCATACAGGACCACTATCTTTTTGTGCCTTAGTGCCGCCTTCATCATTTACTCCTTTGTAGGTTTAGTTAAATCAAATGTTTTAAAACAAAGAGATCAATTAACAGTCTAAAAATCAGGAGGACAAGGGAAGGTATGCCTTTGGATTAAAATCCAATCCAGCAATATCACCTCTTGAAAACCTTTGATAGCCTGCAGCCGCAATCATAGCCCCATTATCAGTGCAAAGCTCCTTTGGAGGCAAAAATATCTCTAAGCCTTCCCCTTGAGCAGTTTGTAACAAACCCTTTCTTAATCCTGAGTTTGCAGCCACCCCCCCTGAAAGGGCAATCCTGTTTATTCCTGTTGACCTTGAAGCCCACTGCACCTTCTTTACTATCACCTCAACGACTACTGACTGAAAAGCCGCCGCTATATCCCTTATAACTTGCTCACCAAGTAATTCATCGTCCTTGAACCTATTTATTGTATTTTTGACTGCGGTCTTTAATCCACTGAAACTAAAATCCAAAGTATCTGGCATCAGAGGCACAGGGAGATTAATTGCCTCTCTGTTGCCCTGCATGGCAAGCTTATCAATTACAGGCCCACCTGGATAACCCAATCCAAGCATCTTTGAGACCTTGTCATAGGCCTCCCCAGCAGCATCATCTCTAGTCTTGCCAAGTTCTTCGTAGCTGCCATGGGATTTAACACAATAAATGCTCGTATGCCCCCCTGAAACAATGAGTGACAGAAAGGGGAAACTTGGAAATGTTGGGGTGATAAATATGGAGTATATATGCCCCTCTAAATGATTAACTGTAACTACGGGCTTATTAAGGACATATCCAAGGGATTTAACAAAGCAGCAACCTACAAGTAAAGAGCCAATAAGCCCTGGGCCATAACATACTGCAAGGGCATCAACATCAGAAATATGAATACCCGCCTCAACTATTGACCTTTCAACGACAGGTATGATGTTTTCAGTATGTCTTCTAGAGGCAAGCTCCGGCACTATACCGCCGTATCTTTTATGAATCTCCGCCTGTGATGAGACCACATTAGACAATATATCCACTCCATCCTTCACTACCGAAGCAGAGGTGTCATCGCAGGAGGTGTCAATACCAAGGATTAACATTGGCAATGCTAAGAATATTTACATAGAACCATAGGAGTGGAGTCCGCTTAAAAGAAGGTTGACTCCGAGATAGGTAAATATGGTTGATATAAAACCCACAAGGGCAACTATAGCTATCTTTATTCCGCGCCAGCCCCTTAAAAGACGGGCATGGATATAAAAGGCATAGACAAACCATGTGATAAGTGACCATGTCTCCTTTGGATCCCAACTCCAGTATCTGCCCCAGGCCTGATCTGCCCAGACTGCGCCAAATATTAACCCTCCTAAGGTAAAAACAGGAAAACCCACTGCTATGCACTTATAGGTAAGATCATCGAGTTGTTCAGCGGTTATTGAAAAGGGGGAGATAAACCTCTTTATCCCTACCCCGAGGCTCCAAAAACCCAAAAGGGCAGCAATAGCAGCTATATAGCTTATAATGGATATCATTGTGGATTCGCTTCTAAAGGTGGCTTTAAAGAGATAACTCTTTAAAAAGGCTTTATGAGAAAGCCCTGCTACCTTAAAGGTCAGGAAATCTATTCCCATTGCAATCAGTACAACCGTAAAGATGCCTAATATGGCTGTCCAGAATATGTAAGAAAGACTTTTCTTATTGTCAGACACCATAGCAAGATACATAATTGCCGTTGCAAAGGATATCGCAAAGGCCGCATAGGAAATAAAGCTCATTGTCACATGGGCCAAAAGCCAATTACTCTGCAAGGCCGGGACAAGGGGATGTATGTCCTTTGACATACCTGAGATATCAGCAAAGGCCAATGCCATCCCTGCTATGGGGGTAATAAAGGCTCCAAAGGATCGATTTTTGTATTTCCACTCCACAATTAGATAACCGACAATAAGACACCACACAAAGAATATAAGAGACTCATAGAGATTAGTGAGAGGCACAGCACGAAGAATGCCCATCTTGCCTATTTCGTAAAATTCTTTCCATCTCAAGGCAAAGGCGATTGTGTGAGCCAACAAACCTAATGCAGCAAAAGTAGTAGCTACTATGCCTATGGTTTCCTTTTTAAAGACAAGAAAGGATATATATAAAATCATTGATAGTATGTATGCAATAGCAGATAATCCAAAGAAATCAGAACTATCCATTGTAATCACCTCCCTATTTAGTCAGCAGTCTATTTACTTGTAATTGAATCAACCATACCTTGAATCTTCGCCGCCAGTGATGCCCTGTACTTATTTGACCAACCTCCAATCATTACCTCTGTTTCCTTGCCGGTGCTTCTCAACAATATCCAAAGCCGTCTATGGCTCATGAAAAAGGACATATAAAGCCCAACAGACATTATTAGACAGGCAACATAAACAATCCACACCCCCGGGTCCTTTCTGACCTGCAGTCCTGTATATTGTGAACCCCACAGATCTACAAATTCAATAGTCCCTTCAGGGAAGACCCAAGTATGGGGATATCTCTTTATTACCCACTGCCTGTTTATTACCCTGTTGCCTTCATGAAATTCAAGCAATACAGCAGGATTATACATTGAATCGGCATAGGTAAATAATTTGCCCGATTCATCAACCCCAAGGGCTGGTGTAAAATCAGATATTTTTACCTTCACCTTTGTATCAGGGATTATAAAGGTCTCGTCAAAGGGTATCTTTATCTCTTGTATTTTATTAGATTTAGAGGCAATCCTGAAATGGAATAGTGATTGGGGAGAAGGTGCAAAACCAAAGCTTGATTGATAAAAGGTGATGCCTTTATACCTCAAAGGGGTGTTGACCTCTATATCCTTCCTAAGGATCTCTTTCCCCTGCTCTAAAACAACAAGAACGCTCCTATAAGCCTTAGGTGTATCGGTGCCTTCATAAAAGGAGACCTCAAAATCGTCACATCTGATGTCAAATCCAAGGTTTATCTCTTTGCCATTAGCAAGATAGGCAACAGAGGAAGAGGTGCCTTCAAGCAGATTCAGGTATCCATTAAAACCCATAAAAATACCGATCACTACTCCTATAAAAAGTAGTAATATGCTCAGGTGGGTTATATAAACACCAAACCTGCTATACCTACCTGCCTCTGCATATAACTGCACAAGATCCCCTTCTCTATGTTCATAAAATTTAAACCCTGCCTTTTGCATGACAGAAGACAGCCTTTGGACTGCACCTTGGAGGTCCTGCTTCATAGTCAATTTATGCCTAATCGGAAGGCCTTCAAAATTCTCTTGCTCAATTGGTTTTTGAGGTTCTTTCAATATCTTAATGATTGATGGGAGCCTCTCTAAGGAACAAATTAAGAGGTTTGAGACAAACAGGAAGAGGAGGGCAATGAACCACCAGGAATGATACATGTTGTTCAACCCTATTGCATCTACTAATCTGTAGATATCTGAGGCATAGGAAGAACCAAACATCTTAGAAAGCAGTCTTATATTCTTCTCGGGTTCTGCGTTTTGCTCAATTATTGTTCCAACTATTGAAGTGATACCAATAGCCGTAAACACAAAAATGGCAAGCTTTATAGAGGCAAAGAAATCCCAGATTTTGTCAACTGTGCCTTTTTTATTGTTTTGCATAAATTATGGACTATTAATTTCGTGCAGCCGATATTATTATTGAGATTAAGCACAACTGTCAATTCTCGCAGAAAAAACCAAACAGTTTTCCTTAATCATTCATCCTGCGGCACTATGTTATATTTCACACACTCAAGTGGTTAATATCTTTAGTGCCTTCAACCTGCTCGGATGCTTTAGTTTTCTCAGCGCCTTAGCCTCTATCTGCCTGACCCTCTCCCTTGTTATTGAAAGGTATCTGCCAACCTCTTCAAGGGTATGATCCCTGTCAACTCCAATACCAAATCTCATTCTAATAACCACCTCTTCTTTAGAAGTAAGCGTTCTAAGCACCTCCTGAATCTGCTCTGAGATCTCAATCCTCTCAGATTCAGAATAGGGAGAGGGGCTTGATTTATCGCCAATAAAATCCTCCAACTCTGTATCCTCATCTCCTATTGGTGTTTGAAGGGCAATGGGGTCCTGAATTGCCCTAAACACCTCCTCAACCTTTCTTACAGGCACCTCAAGCTTTTTAGCAATCTCTTCATTTATAGGCTCTCTGCCAAGTTGTTGAGTCAATTCTCTCGAGGCCTTAGTAACCCTGTTATAAAACTCCATCATATGAACAGGCACACGAATAGTCTTAGTCTGGTCAATTAGCGCCCTCGTAATTGCCTGTCTTATCCACCATGTGGCATAGGTGCTGAATTTAAAACCCTTTTCATACTTGAACTTGTCAACTGCCTTCATGAGTCCTATATTGCCCTCTTGTATTAAATCCAACAGTGGCAAGCCCCTCCCAACATAATTCTTTGCAATATTAACTACAAGCCTAAGGTTTCTTGTTATCAATTCTTCCTTTGCGCCATCTACCAGATACTTTGCCTTAGTAATCTTGTCCCATTTTTGAACAATATCTTCAATTTTATCGCCTGTTTCCTGCATAATTTTTTTGTAATCGTTTAATATTTCTTCATACCTCTTCAGGATCTTGCCGGCATTTCCCTGTTTCTTTTTTTCTTTAATGATCTGTTTCAGATCGTTAAAAGTAACTACCCCCTGTTTTTTTGGTTTTGGCAATTTTGTCTTAGCATTATCAATAATTTTTAAGAGTTCCTCCAACCTTGACATAGCATGAACCAAGGCCACATCAGCCTTCTCATCTTCTGTCATAAACTCATCTTCTTCATCTATATTTATCTGCTCTTTTATTCTCTCATAAAGGGGCATCTTAGTAATTGTGCTTTTTATTATCTCTCTTCCTTCTTCCAATTTCTTAGCCAGTTCAGTCTCTTCAAGTTTTGTAAGTATAGAAATATCCCCCATAGAATTAAAATATGCCTGTACAAGATCCTCTGTCCTTTCGTGTTCTTCAATCTCTTCTTCAATATCATCACCAGGTTGGGAGCCATCTTCGTTGTCAACAACCTTAACCCCCATATCACTTAACACATCCATGAGGTCTTCTATCTCATCGGGAGAATAAAACTCCGATGGCAGGGCATCATTTAGCTCATCATAGGTGATTACACCTCTTCTCTTTCCAAGGGTTACAATCTCTTCAAATATATCTCTCTCTTTCATTTAATAAATCTCACCTTTATTAAAATTTGTTTTTAATCTTTAGGTAATTTCAGAAATAAACTCTGAATTGTTAAAATATTGCACATTTCATATAGTTTAGCAAGGTTTAATATACATTTCGGTATGAGTTTTGATAAGAAACATTTATTTTAAATATCAATATAGGGGTTAAGGCTCACGGTCAATTAGTACTGGTAAGCTGAACATATTACTATGCTTACACCTCCAGCCTATCGAAGTGGTAGTCTACCACTGACCTTCAGGACTCAAAAGAGTCGGGAGACCTAATCTTGGGGCAGG
>CALEDV010000042.1 GCA_937949555.1 uncultured bacterium
GTGAAAAATAAAACAATTGCCTTTTGCCCTTATGGTTTTATAACCCTAAAATAAACAGTTGGCCATTGAATCTAATCACCTTGTGCCAGCATTGGCATTGAATCTTCTCAACTCTTCGCTTCACCCATTTGGTGAGTCATCCTTGCCCTGTTTTTTTTAGAGTATCATAGGCTTTGTTATATTTGTATTGCTTATCTGGTTTTTTGAGGGTGTTCTAACAGACGAGACGCCTATCCTACAGGAAACTCCCGTCCTATCGGTGGTCTTCTGTTTTTCATGAAACCTTTGAGACTATCCTTATTATAAAGGCCCTTTTGCCTGTGATTACAACTAAGAATCATTTGCCTTTATTATCCCCAAAAAAGTGATAATCTCATTAGTTTATCCATGAGAAAAAAAGAGGGGTTTTAGTCAATATAGTGTGAGAGGTGACACCCCACTGCCCTGCTGGTCTAATAAAGCCTTACAGAAGTATTCTGTTGCTTGATAGAAAATCCTTATAGGCAATCGAGGGCTATAACTCAATGTTTGCCTTAGATAACCGCTCAATAATCTTTCTCAGAAAGATCTTGTGAAATCTCAACTGACAGGATGAAGAGGACTGCTCAATAGCTGAGTTATTGACCTCCAGGAGCCTGAGGTCTGTTTGTGCCTTTATAGTTGCCGAATTCTTTGAACGAGATAGAAAGCCCATCTCTCCAAAACAATCATCTTTTTTAATAGCGCCAATGGTCTTGTTACCCTTTATCATAGCTGCCTCTCCAGAGATAATTATATAAAAGGTCTCTTCCAGAGCCCCTTCAGTAATTATCTCGGCCCCGCTTTTGAATTCCCTCACTGTAACTGCCCCAAGGATCTCCCATATCTCCGAATCAATAAAGTCTCTAAAAAACCTCATGCCCCTTAATAGATTAAACTTCTCAGACCGGTCGATGTCCTCTTCCTCTGGCCTCAGATTATTAAAGGCAAGAGAAAGGGCTGTATAAAACTCTTGGGCAGTACGGTAACGGGAAGACTTCCTCTTATGCATCGCCTTCTTGACTATTGTCTCTAGTTCAATTGGAATATCGCTACGATAAACACTCAAGGGTGGAGGCTCAGAATATAAGACCTTCCTGACAACCCCAGAAAACTTCTCTGCATGGAAGGGAGATCTACCAGTAATTAATTCATACATAACCACCCCTAAGGAGAAGATATCTGTCTGATTATCCAGAGGCTCTTCTTTGATCTGTTCAGGAGACATATAGGCCGGCGAGCCAATCAGTTCAGCAGGTTGTGTGGTCTCTGACCTCGTGATCTGGGCTATGCCAAAATCTGAGAGTTTTACATCACCATCATCGGTCAACAGTATATTTGAGGGCTTTATATCCCTGTGTATCACCGACATCCTATGGGCATAATCAAGGGCCTTACAACACTTGAAGATTATCTGGACAATCTTTTCAATAGACAGGAGGTTAGAAAAGGAACAATGGTCCTTTAGTGTCCTTCCACCTTTTATGTACTCTATAACCATGTAATAACGGTTATTCTCAACACCCGCATCATAGACCTTTAATATGTTTGGATGGTTTAACATGCCTGCTATGCGTGCTTCATTAAAAAACATCTTCTCGTACTTTGCAGGACTATCAACATTAACAGGCACAGCTACCTTAATGGCAACCTCTATGCCCTTAAACTTGTCATAGGCAAGATAGACTTCAGACATGCCTCCTTTGCCAAGGAGCTTCCTTATCTCATACTGGGCAATGCTCTTAATGTCCTCTGTATTGAGGGATAGACGCATTAAGGGCTATTCCTTTATGAAAAACTGGAGTTTCAAGCCCGCTATCTCCACTATGTCACCATCCCTGAGGTCTGTCCTCTCAGAGATAGTTTCATTGTTAACCTTAATGGGTTTTTTGCTCGCAGGACTTATAAAGTAACCATCCTTCCTGCGATTGACAATAGCTGCTACCTTTGGCTTGAAAAACCCCCTCAACTGTATCTCAGAGCCTTCTTCCTTACCTATCCTTGAAACACGGTCCTTGAGTATATACTCGGGTTTATCAGAGGACCCCTCAATAACGATAAACCCTCCCAAGGGTTCCTTTCCCTGAGATAATCCTGTGGGTGATGCAGAGGGAGTCGCAGTACCTTGATTTAAATATCTCTGTTGCACCTCTGGGGAGATGACCAACGTCTCATCCATTGATTGTGCCTTTACGGGCTGGGGCGCACTACCTGCTGCCTCAGGTATGTCAAAGAGGATTATGTGTTTTCCTATATTAACCACATCTCCATTTCGCAGTTGGTGTTTGATGATCTTTACCCCATTGACAAAGGTCCCATTGAGACTATTTGTGTCTTCTATAAATATTGTGTCCTTGCCAACCAGTATCTTGGCATGATATCCCGATACAGCAAGGTTATCAATCTTTATATCTGTATCAGGTTTTCTACCTATAGTAAGTATCTCTTTGTCAAGTGGATATTCCTTAAGGACACTATCTTGAAACTTGAGCATTGCCTTTGCCATTTTAACCCTCCATCATCCATAGTTTTTTGACTAAATAATAAGGTTTTAAACTCAGTCTTTAGATCTAACATGGGCTAAGATAACAGTAATGTTGTCATGACCGCCACGCCTGTTTGCCTCTTGCACAAGGGCGCTACAGGCCTTTTCAGGGTCCCTGTAAGACCTCACAATGCTATCTATATCCCTTTCAGATACCATTGAATATAGGCCATCCGTACACAGCAGTAGTGTATCTCCCTTTGTGATATTCATCTCATATGTGTCCACCTCTACCTTTGACTGTATGCCAATAGCCCTTGTGAGTACATGCCTCATCATCTCGGCCTCTTTAGGAGATATACTCCTTAGACCCTTCTCTGTTGCCACAGTGTGGTCCTCAGAGAGCTGCTCCAATTGCCCACCCCTGATGAGGTATATCCTCGAATCACCCACATGACCTATAATGAGCCTATTATTTTTAATGTAGGCTGCTGTCAGTGTGGTTGCCATACCCTTGAGTTTTGGGTTTTCCGATGCAGACCTCAATACCTCTTGATTTGCTGCTTCAATAGCCTCCCTTATAATTTCCGATGCAGGGTGCGATGGATGCGAAGACCCATGGGTCTTGTCCCTAATAAAATCCCTCATTACATCCAGCGCCATCTTGCTTGCAATCTCGCCTGATGCATGACCTCCAACGCCATCTGCAACGGCAAGTATCCCAAGAGATTTGTCTATGCAGAAGGAATCCTCGTTCCTCTCCCTGACCTTGCCAATATCAGACTTAGCGCCTATAACAAACCTAAGGTCTTGGGTCTCTAATAGATCCATTGCCTTGCCCTCAAGTCCCTCCTGTGCCTCTATCCTGCCTTTTATGAAAAAGACCACAAACAACAACAACGCAAGGGTCCATGGGTAAGACACCTTTAATATTATGCCCTGGTAAATAAGCATGTATGCGCAAAATAGTGTCCATAGGGCAGGCATAACCAATGTTGTGATTAAAAGTGTCATATGTCTTCTCCTTGCGATCAGCATCATCAGAGCTAAAAACAACAAAAATACTAACTCATAGACAAAGGCCTTCTCTGGCCTGCTTGAATAACTGTTAGATAGAAGACCCTGTATCACGGCACCGTGAACAAATATGGATGAGACCTCTTGCATCCTTGATATCTTGAAGGTTTCGGCATATCTCGGATTATTTACACCTATCACAACTATCTTATCCCTTACCTTATCCATGGCGATCGATCCAGAGAGGAGTTCCGCAAAGGAGTAATAGGTTAATCCCTTGGTGAGGTCATAATCTATAAACACCTCAGTGCCTCTGCCAAGTCCTGGATTATCATTTAAATACTGATGGTACACCTTTTCAACGGAGGTCCTTTGCAGCTTTATGATCGATTGTAGGGCAAGAGATGGAAATAACCTCTCTCTGTAACATATAAATAGTTGGTGCCGCCTCAATATGCCATCAGGATCAGGTTTTATATTTATATGTCCAAGTCCATAGGCCTTTACAGCAAAGGACTCAAGGGGCGATGCAACAGCTTGGGCCTCAACGAGATTACCCTTACAGCGATAGGGGATTGAGTTCTGTAACATAAAGGATGGCATATCGTATGCCTTATCCTTCCTATCAAAATAAAACTCTAGGGGCATCAAGAGGTTCTTTGACCCAGATATCTTCTGGATAAAGAGGCTGTCAAAGTCTATCCTCTTTTCTGTATCCGATAGCAAGGCAACAAGGATCTTCTGGCTCTCTGCAACTGATGCATTCAACAGGGCATCGCTGTATCGTCTTTGTTCTGATTTACTCATTTTGAGATATGAAAACAGGTCAATAACCTCTTTCTCCTTCAATACCTGTAGGGGATCCTCCTTAAGGGCCTTCAGCAACTTACGGATTTCAGATAGGCCCGGGTTTCTGTCCTTCTCTGAATACAGGATATCAAGGGCCACAACCCTTGCGCCCAGGGATTCAATTTTATTAACAGCCTCTGCGATCAATGACCTCTGTAAGGGCCACTGATCTGTCTGCTCTATGCCATGGTCATCGATGCCAATGACAACAACCTGACCCGATGATGGTGATGGACTCTTAAGGGGTCTTAGAAGGTCATAAAAGTAGATCTCTACAGTCTCAAGGGGTTTAACTCCAAAATAGGACGAAAGTATAACTACAGACAATAATACTAAGGCAATAGCAAGGTCAGACAGGAGATTCTTTTTGAGTCCCATTGCTTACTGCCACATCATCTTTTCATAATCAGGCGACGGGCGGTTAAAGGTGATATATCCCCTCCAGGGACAACGCTCTACCTCGTCACCGTTTTTCATGACCTGCACTGAAAACTGTATCTCCTCCCCTACGGCACAACCAATGTCGTCGAAGTCTATCTGGAGCTCAAAGATATCCTTGGCCGCTACCTTGACTGTATCTTTTTCCATAACCCATTGGTTGTCTTGCATGACCATTACAGAGGCCTTTATGTGGTCATTATGTATAAAAACAGCGTATTTGAGTTCCTTGGGTTTGATGAGCTTTACCTCTATGAGTAGTTTGTCAGGCGATTTATCAAAGGGATAGAGGGGGTCAAGGCGTACAAAGAAGGAGGCCTCGTTGAACCCATAGTGCATACCAACGATAAAACCCTCAGACTTGTGCATACTCCCGCCTGATTGCTTGTGATCCATAAAGGCTGCATCGAGCCACTCATAATAGCTTGTCACAAGACCTTCAATCTTGGGATATATAAAGCCCTTTATCTCGGTCATTGGCGATACGCCCCTGTCTTCCAACAGTATGGGTACGTATAAGTGTGGAGGAACCTCCTTGCCTATAACCGAGTATACCTTCATCAGTTGCTTTCTATATAATTCGTCAAACTCCTGGGCAGTGTCAGTGGAGTGTTCGTCACCATACCACCAGTTCCAATCGCTTCCCTCTGCTGCGTATATTGCCTGCCATGCCTCTGAGAGGTCCTTATCCTTATTGTCAGCAGCAAATCTCTCAAGGTCCTCTCTGGTTTGTGCAAGATAGTCCCAGGATAGATTATCCTCCTCGTGACCAAGCCAGACACCAAAGTTTGCGTTTATCCAAGAGCCTGCATGGAGTCTCTGGAGTTTCTCTCCCTTGCCGCGCTGTGAGAGGAATTCAGACATGGTAACCACCCTGAATCTGTCATCATTGCTCAAGGTCTTGTATAGTAGGCGCAGGAAGTCTTGACCATCGTTTTTGTAGTACTCCCAAGCATTTTCACCATCGAGGATCACAGGCACTACGTAGTCTCTGTCTCCCGGTAGTATATCCCTAATGTGCGAAAGCCTACCCATAAAATCACCTACTGCTTTGGTGGCATCCCATCCAGAATACACAAAACCTATCTGGTCAGAGAGCCTGTGATCCCTAAAGAATATGGATACACCCCCATACTCATAAGGCCTATAAAGGGCAGAGGGGTTGTTGAGATTGCCCTGTTGGTCCCTGAATCCATAACCCAAAGATGCTGCGAGCACCTCCTCATCGGTGGCTATCCACTTTATGCCCTCTTTACCTATTGCCTTTACTACATCTTCACATACCGAACCCTCAGAGGGCCACATACCTTGGGGTTTCTTGCCAAAGACATTGGTGAAGAATGTAATGCCAGAGCTGATCTGGGCTATGGCATCTTGGGGATATGAAAAGCGTCTTCGGGGCAACCTGACCTCTGGCATGGCGATCCTGGCATTATTGGTATCCCAGAGCAAAGGCAGTATAGGATGATAATAGGGTGTAACAGATAGCTCTACCTGCCCCCTTTGGTAAAAGCTCTTATAAGTAGGTATTATCTGCCTTAGTATCTCAAGGTGCTTGTTTATGACCGCTTTCTTATCATCCTCTGTGAAGCCTTCTCCCTTTTTGAATAGGCCATTGATGACTGGGTCTTTGTTGACAAACATCGGGTCGATCCACACGAGATTAAACCACACCTGTAGGTCTCTTAGGTCTGTGTCAGTAAAATACCTGTGTATCCTACCCAGATCCTGTCTTGAATACCTAAGGCCCCTCTTTATGAGCAGTTCATGGTATCTCTTGTAGGGCCTTACCATGGTGTCCCAGTTTGCCAGAAAGAAGTTTTCAATAAGGAATATACGCTCCTGTTCAGTGAGTTCTGAGGGTGTCTTGAGGGTAAGTTCCAAGTGCCTGTCCATCGCCCCTTTGTCGGTATAGGCTATTAGCTGATCAATCAATGAGGGCACTATGTTGAAGGTCTGATGTATCTTTGGGTAGTCCTCAAGCAGGAGCATCATGTCAAGGTAGTCCTTTGTCCCGTGTAGCCTAACCCAAGGGAGGCAGAATTGCCCTGTGAAGGGGTCTCTGTATGAGGGTTGGTGCATGTGCCAGAAGAAGGCTACATATAGGGTCTTAGTGCTCATTATTCTGAGTGCTGTTGAAACTGGAAAATATATTCGCCTGGTCTGGCAAGACCAAACTCTTCTCGGGCATGCTTTTCAATGTAGTAGGGGTCTTCTTTTAGTGCCTTGACCTCTGCCTTTATGCGCCTGTTTTCGCTTTCAAGGGTTACGATATCCTTTTGAAGGGTTGCCTTGGTTTCTTGGAGCTTGCTGTACTTTATAAGTCCCTTGTCTCCAAAAATTATAGCCCCCATTAGGTACATAGACACAAAGACAATAATCAAGAAAAAAATGATGTTATTCCTTCGTTTTATCTTCTCTACATGTCGTTTTAAGGTGTAACGCGGCTTCTGCGGGTGACTCTTCATGATTACCCCACCGCTAAGACGCAGAGACAATAACAGGACAAGGGCATTTTTCTCACGCTATAAACCCTCAGTCAAAACCATTGTCTTTGTAATAGAATTAGTGTTATCAATGACAAGATACCTGAGTCCTTAGGATTTCAAGAGGTTGTAAAAACCATCCCTACCCTTGTACTGGGCCGACTCTCCAAGTTCCTCCTCTATCCTTAAGAGACGATTGTATTTTGCAATCCTCTCGCTCCTTGACATGGAACCCGTTTTGATAAACCCTGTATTAGCAGCAACAGCAAGGTCTGCAATAGTAGTATCCTCAGTCTCACCAGAGCGATGGGAGATAACGGCGGTGTATCCTGCCTGTTTTGCCATCTCTATGGCGTCAAGGGTCTCTGTAACTGTGCCTATCTGATTAAGCTTGATTAATATTGAATTGGCAATGCCCTTTTTGATGCCCTCTATAAATATCTTTGTGTTTGTTACAAAGATATCGTCTCCTACAATCTGTATCTTTTCTCCCAGCTTTTTTGTCATCAACTGCCAGCCATCCCAATCATTCTCAGCAAGACCATCCTCAATGGATACAATCGGATACTTATCCACAAGCCTTGCGTAATAATCAACCATCTCAGAGGAGGTTGTAGCCTTGCCTTCAAACTTGTACTTGCCCTTTTCATAAAACTCAGAGGCAGCAGCATCTAAGGCTATAAATACATCTTTACCTGCCTTGTAACCGCTGTCCTTGATGGATTGTATAATAAGGTTAATTGCCTCCTCATTGGTGTTGAGATTAGGGGCAAAACCGCCTTCATCACCTACTGAGGTATTAAGCCCTTTCTTTTTAAGGAGCGATTTTAAGGTCTGGAAGATCTCAGAGCCAGCCCTTAGGGCTGCGCTGTAATTCTTAAAGCCAAGGGGCATTATCATAAACTCCTGAATGTCGAGGTTGTTGTCAGCATGTTGACCGCCATTCATGATGTTCATCATCGGGGCAGGCAGCACCTTTGCATTACAACCACCCAAATACCTATATAGAGGCATCCCCAACTCTGAGGCAGCGGCCTTACAAACTGCCATAGATACACCAAGTATGGCATTAGCCCCAAGTTTAGATTTATTCTCGGTGCCGTCAAGCTCTATCATTGTTTTGTCTATCAGTGCCTGATCCTCAGAATCCAAACCAACTATTTCAGCAGCGATTGTGTCTATTACATTTTCGACAGCCTTTAATACCCCTTTGCCATGAAATCTCTTTTTGTCACCATCCCTTAACTCCAATGCCTCTCTCTCACCTGTAGAGGCGCCCGACGGCACTATTGCACTCTCAAAGATACCAGAATCAAGCAACACCTCAACCTCTACCGTAGGATTGCCCCTTGAATCAATTACCTCCCTTGCATATACATCAACTATCTCGCTCATAAAAGCCTCCTTATAAAGTTTATTTCAGACCTGCAGTATCTTGGTGCTTTAACACCTGTCCTTCAATCTTAGATTGCCCACTGACAACCAATCTTTGCAAAAATTAGTTGTCCCTTTTCATGCCATGAATCGCCTCGCCATGGACATCCTCAGCAGCCTCCATTATTGCCTCTGAGAGCGTCGGATGGGCATGTATCATCGCCCCAAGCTGCCTGCTTGTCATGCCTGCCTGCATTGCAGTTGCACCTTCATGGACTAAGTCTGAGGCGTGGGGACCAATAATATGCACCCCAAGTATCTTATCGGAATTGGTATCAGCAATAATCTTTACCACACCCACAATATCTCCCATAGCATGAGCCTTACCAAGCCCGCGGAACTGGAAAAGTCCAGTTCTGTATTCTATGCCCCTCTCCTTGCACTGGTGCTCCCTAAGACCAACAGAACCTATCTCTGGGGTTGTGAAGATAGCTGCAGGCACTACAGAATAATCTATGTGCCTTTCAATGCCACAGGCATTGTAGGCAGCTATGATCCCCTCCTTTGATGCCACATGGGCAAGTAACATCCCACCAGTCACATCACCTACGGCATAAAGCCCTTCTATATTTGTCCTCATCTTACTGTCTACTTGTATCTCACCCCTTTTACCCCTTGCAACGCCCAGCTCTTCAAGTCCAAGGTCTTCAGTATTGTAAGCCCTTCCAATGGAGACAAGGAGCTTTTCAGCAGTGAGTTCACGGCCATCCTCAAGGGTAACATTAACACCAGAGTCTCCTGTATGAGCCTTTGTTGCCTTGACAGAGACAAGTAGTTTTATCTTCTTTTTCTTTAGTTCCCTTTCAAGGCACTGGGATATCTCCTCGTCCTCAGTAGAAACAGCGCGAGGCATCATCTCGATCATAGTCACATCAGCACCTAATTCTTTAAAGATACAAGCAAATTCACAGCCTATTACACCAGCGCCTACAATTAGGATGCCCTTTGGTATTTCAGTTAAAGACAGTGCATCGGTGCTTGAGAGAATTCTCTTCCCATCAAAGGGGAATATGGGTATTTGGGCAGGTCTTGAACCTGTAGCTATGATTATCTTGTCTGCAGACAGCGTCTCCTCAGGGCCATCTTTCTTAGATACCAACACTTCTCTTGGTGATTTCAGTGTGCCTCTGCCTTCAACTACGGTAACACCCCATCCTTTGAAAAGTGCCCTTATGCCCTTGACCATAGTGGATATCACCTTGTTCTTACGTTCCATTATCTTAGAGAGATTCACTACTATCTCCCCTTTCAATTCAAGTCCATAGTCAGCGATGTTCCTTGCCTTATGGAGCATCTCTGAGGAGGCAGTAAGCGCCTTAGTGGGAATACAGCCCCAGTTTAGACATGTGCCGCCAACCTCCTTTTCCTCAACTACTGTCACCTGCGCTCCTAATTGTGCAGCCTTTAGGGCAGCCACATATCCTCCCGGACCAGACCCTATAATTAATAATTTCATTTTGCCTCTTCTTCTATATAAGCCTCGTATTCCTCTACATCCATAAGGTCATTGATTTCAGAAGGGTTGTCCATTTCAACTACCGCAATCCAGCCCTTGCCGTAGGGTTCTTCATTGATGATCTCCGGGGTATCGGAGAGCTTTTCATTTATCTCTACCACAGTGCCGCTTACAGGGGCAATTACAGCAGAGGTTGATTTAGTAGATTCTATCTCCGCCATCTCGGTGTTTGCCTCTACCGTTGAGTCAATCTCCGGCATATCAATGTATACAATATCGCCAAGGGCATCCTGGGCATAATCGGTTATGCCAATAGTTGCCCTTTTACCAGTCACCTTTGCCCAAGTGTGTTCCTTATGATACTTGAGGTTCTCAGGGTTCATTATTTGCAAGCCTCCTTTTTTTGTTTATGTTGATGAAAATTCTTACAATACTACCTATTGTTTGTCAAGCATGGCAGAGGACATTAATCCTTTCACTTACATAAATTTTCTCAAGATAAGGTCAATAGCCCTTGAATCAATAGGTTTAGATATATAATCATTCATGCCTGAGCTGATGCATCTATCTCTATCCTCTTTCATTGCATAAGCAGTCATAGCAATCACGGGCACAGGCGTCTTTCCTGATGAAGCCTCCCACTGCCTTATCCTCCTCGTAGCATCTAACCCATCCATCTCAGGCATGTTTACATCCATAAATACGATGTCATATCTATTGGCCTTAACCTTTTCTAAGGCCTCGAGGCCAGTTTTTGCAGGTTGCACTACATGCCCCTTTTTTGTAAGCATCTTTGTGGCGATCATTAGATTAAGTTCGTTGTCGTCTACCACAAGGATTGACAGCGCCCTATGCTTGCCCTCCTCTTTGTCTTGGTGGGAGTCAACAGGACTAACACGCTCCGTTACCAGACCCAAAGGCAGAGAAAAATGGAATTGACTACCTTCGTTGGGTTTGCTTTCTAAGGAAATAATACCACCCATAAGATCTACAAAACCCTTACATATAGAGAGACCAAGGCCTGTGCCACCGTATCTCTTGGTTGTTGAGCCATCGGCCTGAACAAAGGCTTCAAAGATCTTCTCCTGTTTCTCATACGGTATACCAATGCCAGAGTCGGCCACAGAGAACCTGACCCATATCTTTTCTCTGTCCTCAAGTGCTGAAGGGGGAGCCTCTATCCTTTCCACCTTAACCCTTATAAACCCCGAATCAGTAAACTTGAGTGCATTAGATATGAGATTGATCAACATCTGTCTTATCTTTGATGGGTCTCCAGACAACAGAGTTGGTAGGGTATCATCCACAGAGGTTGTAAATTCAAGGCCCTTTTTAGAGGTGCCTATGATAAAGAGAAATTTCACTTCCTTAATTAATTTCCTGATATCAAAATCTACGATGTCAAGCTCCATCTTGCCTGACTCTATCTTTGATAGATCCAGTATACCGTTCAGCAGGTCAAGCAAGGAATTGGCTGCATTCTTGAGCATATCCAGAGACTCTTCATGCTCTTTAGCAAAACAAGAGTCGAGCAAGATATCGGCAATACCAATTATTGCGTTCATGGGGGTCCTAATCTCATGGCTCATACTGGCAAGGAACTCGCTTTTGTACCTACTTGCTATCTCTGCTGCCTCCTTTGCCATAACGAGTTCTTTCTGGGTCTTCTTAAGCTCCTTGACTGTCCTTTCAAGCTCCTTGTTCTTTTCCACCTCGCTTTCATAGGTTGCAAGCAAAAGGTCAAGTATCTGGATCCTGTTTGAATTAACTAAATACTTCTTGCCGCCAAATACTATCTCTATGCCTATGTCAGCAATGGTATTCTTCCTTATCTCCGCATTGACAAGGCAGTATTGAATTCTGGAAATCAAAAAATCATCACTGTAGGGCTTAGTAATGAAATTATCAGCCCCTGAGGCAAGCCCCTGGATAATGTCCTCTGGTCCAGACAGGGCAGTAAGCATTATAACGGGCACCTTTGCAGTTGAGGGCATCTGTTTGATCCTACGGCACAGCTCAAAACCTGACATGTTCGGCATAATAACATCCGTTATAATCAAGTGAGGAGTCCTATTTTTCAGGTATTCCAAGGCATCCTGTCCATTATTGAAAGTGTGAACCGAATAGTTTCGCATCTCAAGCAGGCATCTGAGACACTTCGCCTGGACATCACTGTCATCTACTACAACTATCTCTACGGTGCCATGCTCTATCATTATCTATCCTCTTTGACTTTTGTATCCCAGAAATCTGGATAAAGGGATTTCATACATTCGGGACAAAATCCATGGGTAAACTCCGCATTGGCTGCCTCTCTGAGATATTCTTCAATCTGTTTCCAGTAGCCATTATCATCTCTTATCTTCTTGCACTTTGCACATATAGGTATAAGTCCCTCAAGTCTTTTTATCTTCTCATTTGCCCGCCTTAGCTCCCTATTGCTCTCTTGAAGTTCCTTGTTTTTCTGTATAGCATTCTCAAAGGTTGACAAAAGGAGATCCAGGATCTGAATCCTATTGGATGTAATAACCTGCTTCTTTCCTCCAAAGAATATCTCTATTGCCATCTCTGTATTAGATATCCTTCTTATATCCCTATTGAGGAGCATGTAATGGATTCTCGAGATAAGAAACCTGTTGTCATAGGGTTTTGTTATAAAATTGTCAGCACCACACTCAAGTCCCCTTATAACATCCTCAGGGTCGGACAGGTTTGTTAGCAGCAATACAGGTATATCCTTAGTTGATTCTCTACCCTTTATCTCCCTGCATAATTCATATCCATTCATGCCCGGCATGACCACATCGGTGATGACAATAGTAGGTTTAAAGTTGTCGAGCATTGCAAGGGCATCTCTGCCCTCTGATGCCAAGGTTACCCTAAAACCATTTTCTTCAAGGAGGTATTTGAGGCATTCTGCCTGGGTAATACTGTCCTCTACGACAAGTATCTGAACATCCTTTTTTTGAGTACCCATAGTTTCGAGCATTTTTAACTCCTTCCATTTGAACTTGCACTTGCTTGTTTCATGTTGCCTCCGCAATACAAAAGCAACTTATTAATAATTTGCTCAGGCGAAAGCACATGGGTGACTCCTCCCAATCTTACTGCCTCGCCAGGCATACCAAAAATAACACAGCTTTCTTGATTTTGAGCCATAGTTATTGCCCTGTTTTGATGCATCTTCAACATCTCATCAGCCCCGTCTTGACCCATCCCCGTAAGAAGTATGCCAATAGCATCACCCCCATAGGTCTCAACAACACTCCTAAAGAGGAAAGAGACAGAGGGGCGCACACCATGTTCAGTCGGGGCATCAGATAAAAAAACACAACCCTTCCTATCAATGCCCATGTGCTTTTTGTCAGGGGCAAAATAGATATTTCCAGGCTTTATGCCCTCTTTATCCTCAGCAACCTTAACTGAGAGCTTGCAGAAGGGCTGAAGCCACCTTACCATACCATCTATAAATCCCGGTGATATGTGCTGAACTACAACTATAGGAACTGGGAAATCAGCAGGCAATCCTCCTAACAGTGTCTGTAAAACAGGGGGGCCTCCAGTTGAGGCGCCAATGGCAACAATCTTAACACCCCTCTGATAGGAACCATTAAAGGGGTAGAAACACTTAACAGGACTTTCCAGTTTAGTTTTTCTCCTCTTTATCACCTTCACTTCAGCCATGACCTTTATAGTTCTAACAAATTCTTTATCAACACTATTAACCACAGTACCAATGACTGTAGGTTTAGGCAGTATCGCCAATGCACCAGCCTCGATAGCCCTGTAAGAGAGCTCGACTTCGTCAGGATTATAACATGAACTCACAATTACTATAGGAACAGGATACCTTTCCAAGATAGCCCTTGTGGTCTTTATACCATCCATGCCTGCCATTATTATGTCCATAGTAACCAAGTCTGGCTTGCAGGATTCAATCTTTTCAATTGCCTCCTCACCACTATCGGCAAAACCTACAATCTCTATGTCCTTATCGGAAGACAAAAGATGGGCAATACACTGCTGGGCAGTAGGCGAATCATCAACTATAAAAACCCTGATCATAGGAGACCCTTAATTACCTCAAGCAGATTACTCTGCTCAAAACTGCTCTTCACTATATAAGCGTTGGCTCCCACCTCTATACCCTTCTCCTTATCCTCTCTTGTCTCAAGTCCTGTAACGAGCACCACTGGCAAGGAATATAGTTTTCTGTCGTTCCTTATCCTCGCCGTAAGCTCAAAACCGTTCATTACAGGCATCTGCACATCGGACACCAACAGGTCAAATTCGTTGGTTTTAAGGGCATTCCATGCATCCATCCCATCAACAGCAGTAGCCACGCTGTATCCTGCGCCTTCAAGAATCCCCTTAAAAAGAGTTCGTGCTGTTATTGAGTCTTCTGCTATGAGGATTGTTCTCTTCTTCTTTGCACCTGACAGATCATCTATCCTGTAAGAGGATGCAATACCCCTCTTGAAGGCAGACTTCAGAAGGTCTGAGACATTTATAATAAGAATAGTGCTGCCAGAGCAAAGGGTTGCTGCCCCTGTAAAATTCCTGAACCTTTTGACCTGCATACCAAATCCCTTCAAAAACACATCCTCTTCATTTAAGATCTCTTTAACTGAAAAGGCAATGCCTTTACCGTCGCTGTAGAGGATCAGAAGGTTCCTCCAAGCCTCTTGTTTATTGATAACTGAATTTACATGCAGGGCTTCATCGATGGATATTACCGAAAGTGCGATGCCTCTATAATCAATCGTCTCTTTGCCCTCTATAATTTTTATATCCTCAGGTCTTACCCTCAAAAAAGAGGTCACATTCCTTGTAGGTATGCCGTAAAAGGAGCCATCAAAACCCCTCACAACAATTATTTTAAAAGTAGCAACATTAACTGGCAGCCTTATTATGAATGCCGTTCCCTTTGAAGGCTCACTCCTTACAGAGATAGTCCCCCCAAGGTTTTCTGTCTTCTCATAAGCGATACTCAAACCAAGCCCTCTACCTGATATGTTTGAGACCATATCTGCTGTGGATATCTCAGGCTTAAAAATGTACTGCATAACCTCATCATCGCCCATTTCCCTGATAACACCCTCTTCAGCAATACCCTGTCTAATCAGTTTCTCCCTGAGCTTAGCAATATCAATCCCTCTGCCATCATCCATAACGGAAATCATAATCTCATTACCCCTTTCAAGGACAGCCTTTACCCTAATTGAAGCCGTTGGATTCTTACCCACAGCCCTCCGTTGCTCTGGAGACTCTATGCCATGATCGACAGCGTTTCTAAGGATATGTATCATGGCGTCCTTGATCTCTTCCAATATCCTGCGGTCAACCTCAATTTCTCCGCCCTCGATTATTGTCTCTACCTGTTTACTCTGCATCTTTGCAATATCCCTAATCATCCTCGGGAAGGACTCAAAGAGCAATGACAGGGGCATCATTACCACATTCTTTAAGGCAAAGAGTATATCCTCGATCTTTTGATTGATAAAATACTGATCTCTGCGACACCTCTTTTGGTGTGTCTGAAGCAAATGCCAAATATAATCAAGATTTTTAAAGGGTTCTTCAAAGTCATCCCTCAAACCACTCTGTGCCCCATAATCATCCACAATCACATTCGTTGAATTACAGGCATTTCTAAAAACCTTCAACCCTTTCACAAGCATAGATAGACTTGTCTCAATCTCCGAGAGCACCATAAGATTGTTGTTCACGAACCCCTTTATGGACACCAATTCTTCCATCTGGTTAAGTAATGCCTCAAATCTCTTTGCATCAATCTTGAGCATCTGTTCTTGTGATGCAGAGACATCTAACCCTGATGGGACAGCACGGGCTGTCCCCCCAGAGACTGCCATTACTACCTCAGAAGAGGGGTGTTCAGTAGCCATTACTTTAGCATGCAAGAAAGTATCCCTGTTTTTATCAGAAGCCCTTTCTCCAGAGCTAATAGCTCTAAGGTTTTTCAACCTTGAGATAATATCCCTATAGGGGTATGGGAAATCAGGCTTAGCGATAATTGCCTCTACTGCAACACAGGCGTCATGAAGCCCTTCAACAATGGATTCTGACAATGATAGCCGTTCTTTTTTGATATCGTAAAATATGCCTTCCATCTCTTGGCATATCTCCTCTACCGAGAGAAGATTAACAGTGCGAGAAGAGCCTTTTAAACTGTGGGCGTTTCTAAATAGTCTGTCCACTATAGCGATTAAGTCACCTTTGAAATCTGATTTTTCTATCTCAATGAGCCCTTCAATTATGCCCTTTATATGTTCTGATGCCTCTGTCTTAAAGATTTTGAGCAGACGTCTTTGGAAATCTTCTTCTGAGGAATGACTATCCATTAAATAGACCTCATACCTTAAACCTTTCAGTGATAGATTTTAGTTTCTGCGCCGTATCGTTGAGATTCCTCGTTACAGACTCAAACATCCTTATGTTATCAGCATTCTGTGCGCTCGCTTGGTTTATACTCTCCATTGCAAAGACAATCTGATCCATACCAGTAAGCTGCTGCTGACTTGATGCCACTATCTGAGCTCCAGCATCAGCAACCTCTGATATCTTTAGCGCAAGCTCTCTGATGCTCATACCCGTATCTGAAGAACGTTTAAGCCCCTCAGAAACAGCCTTGCTTCCCTGTTCAGTAACAAGCACCGCCTTGTTTGTGGCTTTCTGTATGTCATTTAGAATTGCCCTTATCTGAACTGTCGCGGCCTTTGACTGTTCAGCCAAAGCCCTTACCTCCTGGGCGACTACCGTAAATCCTCTCCCGTATTCTCCTGCCCTTGCAGCCTCAATAGAGGCATTTACAGCAAGCAAATTGGTCTGTTCAGCCAGATCACTGACAGTATTCACTATCTCTCCTATCGCCTGTCCCTGCTCACTAAGCCTAACTATGCTCTCAGCTATAGATTCCATCTGTGCCTTTATGCCATTCATACTTTCAATAGTCTCATCTACTGAGGCATAGGTTGACTGGGACGATTCCACAACCTTCTTTGTAATCTCAGAAACATTATGCGCTCTTGAGGATGATAGCTTTGCTGTTTGGCGGACCTCCTCAGCGGTTACAGTGGTTTCACTCACAGAGGTGGCTGTCTCAGTGGAGCTTGCGGCAATCTCTGTAGCTGTGGTCATAATCTGTGAAATTGAGGAGACAAGCACATTTACTGCATCAAGTATTGCCTGAGTCTGTTGCCTTAGATTGTTTGTCATAAGCACGATGGATTTGCCAAGCAGATCCCTATCTGACTTGGGTTTGACCTCTACGTTGAGATCGCCCTTTGCAATCCTCTCAGCGGCCCTTGATATATCATTCATTGCCGTAACTATCCTTTGCATTGACATAAGCAACATTCCTGTCTCATCCTTGTGATTGACCCTTATATCAATATTTGACACATCACCCTCAGCAATCAGGTCTGCTGCATGAAGCGCTTTGTTTATGTTGCCCTTTATATGATTTGTCAGCTTAACAAACATTACTGCCGTTATAATTAAAAGCATTAGGAACACAATAGCGTCAATCAGCTTATTTGTAAAAAGCTTTCTATCAATGCCTTGTTCGGTTTCTGAAAGTCTATCCATTGCCTTTGTCCTTATCTTTTCAAAGAACTCCCTTGTCATCATTGTGTCCTGAAGCACCCTTGACTTAAATATCCTATGGGCCTCCTGCAGAGAGGACTTGTCTCCCTTCTCTAAAACCTCCTTTATTGCAATAGCATTGTCGTGGAGGCTTTTATGTGCCTTTTCTACTTGTTGAAAATAGTCCTTCATCTCAGGAAACTCCTTTAGGAAGATCTCACTGCCAGCACCGTAATACCACTTACCAAAACTGCAGTTCCTGTGGTTTAATTCAAGCGTCTGCATCTTGCTTACATTGCCTTCGTCAATTGCGTTTCTAAGGGTATGCCGCCAGTCAAGGTGCGCAATCTCTTCCCTCATTAGGGTTATAACAAGGTTGTACAGGCCGTTCACCCTATTCATATCCTTCTCTATTGTTGCTAGGGTTATTGCACCCATAACGCTAATAAGCACAATAAAGAAGAGCACGATTCCAAAGCTCAAAGAAAACTTCCTGCCAATGCTCATATCTTGCCATCTCATACTTCCGTTACACCTCCCATTATTTAAAGACCTAAAGATCACAAATTAGTCCACATAATCACATATCCTCAATCCCTCATCTTTTAAAATCACCTCTGCATCTAAGATAATCTCTCTCTCAGCAGTCATACCCTTTACATATCCAGGGGGAAACGAGGCAAGGACAGGCAAGGTTTTCACTAATGAACTCTCCTGCACTGACCTTACCACTCCTATGGAATCGGCATAGACTGCAAATTCCATATCATGACCCGATAAAAGTATCCACTTGCCCTCAGCTCCAACCTCTCTTGAGGCAATGTTAAACAACACCCTCAGATCCACTACCGAAAAAATACTGCCCCTGTTATTGAATAACCCCATTAAAAAGTTAGGTGCCCCAGGGACCTTTATAATGTCCACAGCAGGCAACACCTTTCTAATAAAAGGTGTCTCAAGGGCGTACACTTCTCCAGCAAGCCTGAAATCCATTATAGATATCTCCCTTTCGGTTTTTATCTTTAAGGTCTTTGCCCTGCTTATGTCCTGCGCCCGCTTTTTAAGTGCTGCCTTTTTATCTCTTTCAATCATTGCATCTCTATCTCTCTAATAATTGACATTGAAACCTCAATGATCCTCTTGACGCTCATATTGCCAAAATCTTCAAGGGTCTCCTCGTGATCCTTTCTTCCAAGTATAGATACTACACTGTTAAATTCCCTAAGGGCCTCTTCACCCTTACGGGCATTAAAAAGTATGTTCCCAAGTCTGAAACGGGCAAGGGCAGAATTGTTATCAAGATATAAAACCCTTTTTAATGCCTCCTCGGCGCCATTTAAATCACCCTTTTCCTCCAAGATAAGCGCCTTCAGGTAGTATAATTCAGGATCAAGCTTATGCTCCTGTGCAATAGTCTCTAACAGTGACATTGCCTCATCCAGCATCCCCAGATCAGCCATCTTCCTTGCCTCTTTGAGGGCAAAGGACTTTTCCTTATTCCCCATTAAGGAGTCTGGGATATTAGTAGCCTGGATAATATCCACCTGTGCAATTGGTTTAGCAGGATTTATTATCTTCCCAAAATTATTCTTCTCTGAGGGATACACATATTGATTGTAACTGGGTTGTGCCTTATTATTGTTTACAATTGCCTTGTCAAAGGATTCTGTCAAAGACCTATTCCGTTGTGTATTTAATAATTCAGCGGCTCTTATAGAAAAGTCATCAGATAGACCCTTGCGAAACAAGGTGGTCCCATCAATATTAAGGGTCTCATATCGGCTAAATAACAAAGAAGATGCCTCTACAGGAGAGACAATTAGCCATCCACCCCTTACAAGAGACCTGTAAAGCATATCTGCAACGGTATGCCTGAGGTCTTCATTGAAGTACATAACTACATTACGGCAAAATATGACATCAAAACCTGCAAACACCCTACAGAAATCCTCTGGATTGCAGGCAAGGTTGTAATACTGAAACTGCACCATTGAGCGTATTACCTCAGATAATTCATACCCCTCTTTGCCTTTCTTTATGAAATAGTCAGTCTTAAGCCATTCTGGGGCGCCTCTAAAGGACCATTCTCTATACACAGCCCTTCGGGCCTTATTAAGGGACTCCTCATTAACATCAATGGCAGTAATATTTATATGCCATTGCCTTAGACTCTCAAAATGCCTATGTAAAAGGACCGCAATTGTATAGGGCTCCTCTCCTGTAGAACAACCAGCGCTTAATATCCTTATCTGTTTAGATGATTTGATCTTGCTGGATATTACATCGGCCATTATCACATCTTTGAATATACTAAACATCTTAGGGTCCCTAAAGAAGAAGGTCTCCCCTACAGTAAGGTGCCTGGCTATCAACATCCTCTGCTCTTCTGACAGAGAATTACTAATAAGCATATTCTCCAGGACCCTTAAATCAACAATATCCAACTCCTTAGCAATATGATTTATCTTTCTCTCTAATTCTTTAAACCGACTCTCCTTAAAATGAACACCAAACCCTTCATTGATTAAAGAACTCAACCTAAACAGGTCAGTCATAGATAAGGTTTTAAGGGGTGTGGTTAAAGACATACTAAACCTGTGCTGCCTGTAACAATTCTTCTTCGCTATTTGATATTAGAGACTCAACATCATGAACAAGTAGCATCCCATTATCAAGCCTGATACAACCACTCAGAGTGCTTCTCTCCCTTTCATCTTGCAGTAGATACTTCTCCTCTCTTATAAGATCAGAGTCATCGTATTCTTCAATACCCTGAACACTATCAACCCAGATGCCGAGCGTCCTTTTAGAGGTCCGCACAATAATTATACAATCCTCTAAGGCTATTTCCCTTAAATCCATTGAAAAAACCTGCCTCATATTAACTATAGGCACAATCTCTCCATAGTAATTAATCAGCCCCATGATTGTCTTAGAGGCAAAGGGAATCGGCATCAACTCAACCATTCTAATTGCCTGTTTTACCGTGTAAGCAGGGATAGCAAAGGATATCCCGTCAATAGAATACAGGAGAAGTTTAAGCTTTTCATTCATTTGCATTTATTATTCAAAAATAAATTAACAATTGTCCACAGAAAAACACCTTTTGATTAAAGTATTTTTGATGTGCTAAACTCATAAATCTTTTCTGCAGCCAGGGGCTGGCCCTGCGCAACATATGCCTGTGAACCCCGTCAGGTCCGGAAGGAAGCAGCGGTAAACTTCGCATCTGTGTGCCGCAGCAAGCCGGTCCCTGTCTGCAGAAAACAGACAAATCAACCTATGTCATATCTAGTATTAGCAAGAAAATGGAGACCCCAGCGATTCTCTGAGCTTACAGGCCAGGAATCCATAGCAAGGATTCTGACAAATGCTGCAATATCTGGCAAGGTCGCCCATGCCTATATATTTTCAGGCCCTCGAGGGGTTGGCAAGACCTCTTCGGCAAGGATACTTGCCAAAACCCTCAACTGCCATAACCCCAATGAAGAAGGTCCCTGCGGCAAATGCCCCTCTTGCATATCAATAAGCGATGGTTCATCTATGGATGTCATCGAGATAGATGGTGCATCAAACAATAGCGTCAATGACATCAGAGAACTTCGTGAAACTGTAAAATATGCCCCCTCCTCTTCAAAGTATAAAATTTATATAGTAGATGAGGCACACATGTTGTCCTCTGGTGCCTTCAATGCATTTTTGAAGACCCTTGAAGAGCCTCCGCCTCATGTGGTCTTTGTGCTCGCTACCACAGAACCACGAAAGATCCCTGTAACTATACTGTCCCGCTGCCAGCATTTGCCATTTAAGAGAATACCTGCCCTAAAGATAAAAAACAGGCTCAAAGAAATCGCCCTGCAGGAGGGTTATGTAAGCGAAGACCTTGCCCTTGACAGGATTGCCCGCATGGCTGAGGGCAGTATGAGAGATGCCCTTACCATAATGGACCAAATCATATCCTTTTCAGACTCGCTGAAGTATGAAGACCTTAAGGACCTCTTTGGGCTATCGGACACAGAAACCCTTGCGGCATTGACTGAGGCAGTGATTACAGGCAATCACAGAGACATTATCAACATCATCAAGGAACTCGTAGATTCTGGTTACGATATAAAGACCTTTACCAAAGATCTAATTATGTTTGTAAGAGGACTCATGCTGAGGCTCGCAGCCGAAGACGAGGAGGCAATTTCAGATATGGATGAGACTGAGAGGATATCTATCAATAGATTGAGCAGCCTGTCCTCCTTGCCACAGGTTGCCCTTTTTATGAATGAGCTTATAAAAATAGAACTTTCCCTAAGACAGACACAGCACCCCAGGGTTATCCTTGAGATGGGACTCCTGAAGATTGCAATGATGAGCCATTTTAGGGACATTGAGGAGATTATAAATAAACTCTCTCAGGGCAAAACATTAGAGACGAATCCTTCCTTGACAATGCAAATAGGCCCTAACCAAAAAGACTACAGCAAAATCATAACCCCTTCTGCTAAATCCAAAAAGGAATACACTGAAGACAGGCACAACCCCCATCCTCATCCCTCAAAAACTTCTACTGATAATGCCCTTGCATGGCAGGAGGCATTAGCAACTATAGAGCAGCAAAAGGCACTCCTTGCATCAGGGCTTAGAGAGGGGAGGGTTTCTTTTCCTGAGCCAAATACCCTTGAGTTGTCCTTCAAGGGAGGCGCTTCAGTCCACTCCCATTCCACAGAAGAGGACATACCTTTTATAAAAGAAACCCTGAGAAAGGTTACCGGCAGAGATTTCACTATCAAGATCAATAATTTACAAGGCACAACAACTCAGAGGGATATACGCACCGAGGCACGGAACAATCCTGTGGTGCAGGAGGTATTGAGGTTGTATGAAGGCATTATAGTTGATGTAAAGGCAAACAAAAACTCAGGAGGATAATTATGTCTAAGAAGATGCTTGGTGATATCATGAGAGAAGCCCAGAAACTCCAAGAGGAGATGAAACGCATACAGCAGGAGACAAAGGAAAAGACCGTTGAGGCAAGCTCTGGAGGAGGGATGGTAACCGTAGTAGTCAATGGAGGCGGCGAGATTGTCTCTATTAAAATAGAAAAAGATGTCGTAAATCCTGAGGATGTGGAGATGCTTCAGGACCTCATAGTGGCTGCTGCAAATGAAGGCATAAGAAGGTCTCAAGAGATGGCCAATGAAAGCATGTCTAAACTGACTATGGGTATGCAGATTCCCGGTCTTGGAGGTCTCGGGAATATTCTGAAATAAAATGTCCCATGGCATCATTGAAAACCTGATAGCGCAATTGACCAAACTACCTGGCATAGGGAGAAAGTCTGCCCAAAGACTTGCCTTTTTTATACTCTCAATGGATAAGGACAATGCCCTTGCAATCGCTAAGGCAATAGAGGAAGTAAAAGAAAATGCACAATTCTGTTCCACCTGTTTTAATGTAACAGACAAAGACCCCTGTGCCCTGTGCTCCGATCTCACCAGAGACCATAAAAAGATATGCGTTGTTGAAGAGACGAGCAATATCATCGCAATAGAAAGGACAGGTGCCTATAAGGGTCTTTACCATGTCTTGTTAGGAGCCCTTTCCCCTGTGGATGGTATAGGTCCAGATAAACTCAAGATAAGGGAGTTAGTAGAAAGGGTACACAAAGAAGATATAGATGAAGTTATATTAGCAACCAACCCAAATACCAGGGGCGAAATGACCGCAAAATACATAACAGAGCTCATCAAACCCTTTGGTGTTAAAGTAAGCCGCATTGCCTATGGACTGCCCATCGGTAGCGACATTGAATTTGCCGATGAAGTCACACTCTTGAAGTCCCTTGAAGGCAGAAGGGAGATATAAAGCAGATTTTCTTTGTATCGAATAAAAAAACTTGTTTTTATATTCAGTTTAATTATAATTTATACTAACTTGCTTATCATACAATATGGGACTATTTGATTACTTCTCAAAAAAGGATTCAAATCCTGTAAAACGCCCTGCACAGAGGAATAATGCCTCTGGGGCAGAAACCGCGGTCTTGTGCGATAAAAGCTGTTTCATCTTCAATAAAAGATCCGTCCTTCGTTACCTCATAGAAACCATAGAAACCCCTATCGGCAATGTAATTGAGATGAGCAAACAGGGCATAAAGGTCATAAAAAAGGGCGGTATCAAGATAGACTATTCAGAGTTGATAATCGGTCTTGACGCAGCGGTAAAGCCTATTAAGGCTGAGATAATATGGCAGCACAATAACCTATTGGGCATCAAGTTTTTAGAACCCTTTGATGCCTCATTCTACATCAAGAAAAACTTCTTAAAACTCAAAGAGGAGGAATTTCTCCCCGATGTATCGCTGACCTATCTGGACATATCTAAATACACCCAATACGATTTCCTAACACCCCTAACCAATCTAATGGCTGAATTAGAGAGCGAAGATACCAATATTCCAAGACTGAAAATTTACATTAACAATCTGCACGAGGTCAGACAAAAAATAATAAGGGACGAGCAGGCTGCTGAGGAGATGCGAAAAAAGATGAAAAAAACTGATGAAGCACCTGTCCCTCAAACAGGCATTAACATGCCTGACCTGAAGGAAAATCTGCTTATAAGGGCTGTCTCTGGCAGAACAATAGATATTGAATCCACTGACATTGATCTTGCCATAGCAAGGCTTGGCATTGAGAATGTGAAACGGATATCCAGTGACTTTGTAAAGAAGAATATGTCCAAATTTGAAGCTTCTATCTCAGGATTTAGAAACTATCAGCTTTATAACATCCTCAAGACCGTTATGTTCAAAAAAATTGCCCCATTCTTCGGATACAAAAATGACTATGGCGAAGGCAGCTCACTTTTGTCTTTAGAGAGCACAGGAGTAAAAATACTGACACAAAAGAGAGAAAAGGAACTAGGCACCTATTATACCTCGCCAGACCGTTTATACTCAGACATATCAAGACTATATGAACAAATACTCTTTGGACAGGACTTTCTTCAAGTAACAAAGACCTATTTTGACAAGGTAGTAGGTATATTTCAGAATGTTATGGACGGTTATCTGATAGCCCATCAGACCCTTAATCCACAGTATCGTATGCACAAAAACATGAAGTTAATATTAAATAAAAACAAACTTCTTTATGGCTTCGTTTCATACCTAACCATGTTAGGGACAATCTTCATCATTGATAACAACCGAGAGGTTGGGGTTACTTTTATAAAAAGACTTTTAAGAACGGGCATAGAAGACAGCAAGGTGATGGACTTTATAAATGAAATAATCACTGAAACGAACTTAGTTGCCTCAGAAATGGGCTTAAAGGGCAATATAAGACCTGTGCCTATGCCTATAAGCAGCTTTAAGCTTGAAAACTTCATCCCCCAAGAGGTTTATTATGACAACCTAGTGAAGGCCTTTAAAAGTATGAATATCAATAATGCGATGAGGATGGTTTTAAGATATGACGATGATATGTATTGCCACTATATCCTTAATCGTTTTCTAAATATCAATCACTTTGGCCTTGACAACAAGATCTTCACTGTAATCCCCTGCGAGAGTCTTGGAGACAAGGAGTTATTTCTTGAGGACATCTCTAACTTTGACTTGGTTATATTTAAAAACATCAATAAACTGCCCTTTATGCATATAAAATCCTTCCTAAGGCTATGGACAAACCATGATGGCAAGATAATAGCAACCATGAGTAGCGATACCTTCCCAGACTTTGATAGCCCTGAGCTATTTAAAGCCGTTAATTATGCCCTTGTAGATTTTCCTTCTGCCTTAAGAAGTGATATTGTTCAAAAAAAGATGATCATACACACCCTTAGCAGGCTTAAGTCTTTCATACATAAAAACGACTTTGACCCTTCTACCTACTTAAAGACACCTGTCTCTTCACACTTCATACTATCTAACGAACTTTTCTATAATCCACCCTTCATGTATGTCTAAAAAAACTGTCTTAGATCAGCATTAGTAAACTGTGAAGATATAACTCCCCTTGATAAAATTCAGTTGATGCCTGAAATCATAAAGACCGAGATTTGATTGACATCCCCAACAAGGCGCCATAGAACCTTCAAAAGACAGCACATCTTACAGTGGCGGTGGATTCTCACCAAAACCTCTAAGCCCTTACATCCTTAGGCCTCTATCTGTGATATAGGACAGTAAAAGCTGATACCCTGTAGCTTATCTTAAAAAAAATAGACAGTGCATTGAGGCCAATTGGTCTCCCCTATTTACATACAACATCAATCTTCCCCGCTGATGCCATATAAACAACGAACTCCTCTACACCGTCCACCTCTATCAGTTTATCCATCAGAGATTGGTTGTAGGCAGCAATTGCACAGACCCCGCAACCTATAGCCCATGCCGAGAGATAAAGATTTTGACAGACATGTCCTATATCAATTGCAATAACCTTATGACTTGCCAGTCCATAACGCCATTCCATCCTGTAAGGTATGGTTGACCAGATAAAATTGACTGCTGCATTACCTGTAAAGGACTGTCCAAGGCTCCCTGTAGTAATGCCCTTGTCAATGTGTTCATCAAGTCTTATGGTTATTAGGCTGTGTTCAATAGGCAGATATCGGTATACCCCCTTTGTCAATCCTTCCACATTTATAGCTGTAATATAGGTCTCAAAACTATGTCTGCATCCAGCAGAGGGGACAGTTCTCAAGGCCACTGCTGGGTTGATTATCTTTTGTATGCCCTGGGTTGTATAAAGCAAAAAGGATAGTTCCTCCAAGGTCAGAGGTTCTTTCTTAAAAACACGGCAACTCCGCCTGTTATTGATTGCCTCATATAGAGAGGTCTTCTTATCAATGATAGAATGAAAGTCAGGTAGATTTATTAGATTTATGTTTTCATCATAGGGCTTTTCAATTGGCGGCGGCTCTAATCCTCTACTCTGATCAGTCTGGGAGAAATCAATCATCTGTCTGATCCTGTCCTTTAAAAAGAATCTAAACTCTTCAATATCCTTTCTTATCATGCCTTCCTCTAAATTCCATCTCGCAAAGATGGAACAATTTAAATTGCATAGGTCTTACTTAAACAATACACTTGTAATAACAAGCCAACAAACAGGGTGTCAGGCATAGAATATCAGAACAAGATGCGTGCCTACTTCTGCGCCTCTCAATGTACCTCTTTAACCTATACTAGCTGATTCCTTCTTATTCAGCTGGGCCTCCAACAACTCCCCGAGCAGACCCATTTTTTTATTTTCCATGCTATTTTGCTCTTGCATGTACTTTTTATATTCCTCATTTTCCTTTTTATTAGCGTAATCTTTTCTGCTTAATCTAACCCTGCCCTTGTCCACATCAACCTCTTTTACCACAGTATTAATCAGTCTGCCCTCTGTAAAAAACGCCTTAACATCCTCTCCCCTGGCAAGTCCAGTATCAGACAGTGGTATAAGACCAGTCAAATCAGGGTTAATCTTAACCAGAATACCAAAGGGCATCGTCTTTAACACAGCAACCTCTAATACCTCACCAATAGAGGGATATGCAATCTCTTTTTGTTGTTGAGAATTTAAGGACAGGGACATCTTTCTGTTAGCCCTATCTACAGATAAAACATAGGCCTCTACCCTCTGCCCCTGCTGCAATACCTCATCAGGATGCTTAATCCTTTTTCCTTCTCCTATATTAGATATGTGGATCAGACCTTCTACTCCTTCTTCAATAAGAACAAATACACCAAAGGGCATAAGTTTTACAACCTTTCCATCTACCTTGCTGCCCACAGGATAACGTTCTTCAACAGAATCCCAGGGGTCGCTCTGAAGAGCCTTTAGACTCAGCGTAATCCTCTCAGAGTCAAAGTCAGCTGACAATACTCTCACTTGCAGTCTTTGTCCTTCTGAAAATAATGATTCTAATTTTTCAGACCTTCCCCATCCAATCTCACTTGCGGGTATCAAACCAGCAATCCCTCCAATATCCACAAAAACTCCGAATTTTCTTATTGACCTTACAGTAACCTCTATCTCATCACCTTCTTTTATAGTCTCTTTGAGCGACTCAAGGATCTTTTTTTTCTGCTCCTCCAGGATAATCCTTCTTGAAACAATAACACCCCTACCCTTGTCCTTGTGTTCAAGGATCTTAAAATCAAAGGTCTTCCCCTCATAAACAGACCTGTCAGATGCAGGCCTTAAATCCATCTGAGACTGGGGACAGAAACAGCGAATGCCTTTAACAGATACCTCGTAGCCACCCTTAATAGCCCTATTTACTACACCTTCAACGGTCTCCCCCCTTTGCGCCCTCTCCTCAATATATCTTATTGCCTGTGAAGAATTGCCGTTTATAAGGGTTGTAAACCTCATCATTCCATCCTGAGTGCCATCAAAATAGGCCTCTATGGTATCTTGAGGCTTTACAGTAATAACCCCTGACTCATCAATCAATTCAGATACATTGATAAAGCCTTCTCTCTTGCCACCCAGGTCAATAAACACCTGAGAGCCTGATATGCTGACTACTACAGCAGAGGTCTTTTGGCCGGGGGTAAAATAGATCTGCCCTTGAAAGCTTTTATCAAGCATCTCCTTAAAATCATCGTCCTTATCCTCTGTTTTGATTTCTTTATCTTCTAATAATGACATCAAAATCCTCCTTGTTTATGCAGATATTAAAGACAGAATTTTTATGATAACAGAAAAATACATATCCATCAAGAATAATAACTATCCTCAAATTGCCGACAGGAGTAAGGGGGTGTGCTGAAAGGGCTTTATTGCCACACCTTTTTACGAGACCTCTGGACCTTCACAGATAATGCCAAACTAATCACCTCTTGGTGACTGAATGACCTATGGCCCTTTTTTTTAATAAACCCTGTGGCAGTATAAAGGCTTTCAGACATGCCCTCTTACTCCTTGCAAGTTTCTATCGGCAATCTTGGGACTATATGAGTAGTAATATATCTGCTCACCAATATAATAAAGCAAGACACAACAGGCTTTGACTTTTAAAGGGGAAATTATAAGGGAAACAACCTAAGGATTGTAAAATATCTATCCTCCAGTGTTACTAAAATTACATTGCAATTTCCACCATAAAACAAAATGTAGTAGTCACAGCCAAAAGGATTTTTTTATGTCCCACAGGACATCTTTATCATCCTGCCCTCTTTGTGATATTATAAAACCATTATGGAATGCACAGCCGAAAAAAACAAAAAATACTGTAACTGCACCTATTCATCTTGTCCAAAAAAATTGAAATGCTGTGAATGCCTTCACTATCATCGTATGAACGGAGAACTACCTGCTTGCTTCTTTAACGCAGAATATGAACGTACCTACGACCGATCTTTAAACAATTTCCTCAGGATGAAAGGTAAGTAGTTAATTCGCCGGTGTGGTGGAATGGCAGACGCGGCGGACTCAAAATCCGCTTTCCTCAGGGAAGTGAGAGTTCAAATCTCTCCACCGGCACTTTATAACTATAGGGTCAATTCTATTTTTTATTAATTGAGATTTCCCTCCCAATAACGACCATACTAACTTACATTGCTTGTATGAATGAGACTTCTGTGATAGAATTCATTTAATCATGATTGTCAGAAAGGTTATTCAAGATCTACCCTTAAAACCTTTTAATATCAATGAATTAAAAACTGGTACACACCTCCCCTTTGATGTCTATATCAAGGACAGGGGCCTACTAATTCATTATCTGAGCAAGGGGGCCTTGTGCACTGCTGCATCTAAAGAAGAGCTTAATAAAAGGGGTATAAGCACTGCCTTTGTACACAGCAAAAATGAGGCATCGCTCCAAGAGTATCTGGAATCTCTGGAAAAACTCAAGGCGCCAAACTTTGAGAACCCTGTGGTTTTCCAAAAATATTCCATAAATAAAGAAAAACATTTTCAGATAGACCGCTCAATACTTCAATCTGACAAGGTTCTGACCTTTGATATCCTTGTTACCGACAAGTTCCACCTAAAATCCTTGCTTTCAAAGGGTGAGATACCTCTAAATAAACTTAAAGATTATTCTGATATTGAAGGAGACCTGCTTATCAAAAAAGAAGATGCCAACCTGTATCTGCAATACCTTGATTCCATGACTTCATATATAAATGAAAATTACAATAAAGAGAACATCCAATTTGTTTTCCTGAAAGAAAAGACTAAGCATCTAATGATGTCCCTGCTTGAGGACCCTAAGCAGGAAGACTACCTAAGAAGGTCCTCAGAGATTATCACTGGCATCATTGAATGCATAATGGACAATAAGAACCGCATTTACGAAGGCTTTGCCTTCAAGAATATGGATTATTATACCTATACCCACTCTCTCAATGTTGCCCTCCTTTCTATAGGCTTAGCTATTGAATTAGGGCTTAAGAGAACAGATATTGAAAAACTTGCATTAGGGGCACTCTTACACGATATTGGCAAGAGCGTCATATCCCCTGAAATAATCAACAAACAGGGAAGACTCAACAGCGCTGAGTATAAAATCATAAGAATACATGTAACGGAGGGGGAGAAGATTCTTAGGGAGCACAAGGAACTGCACGAGGACTCCCTTATTCCACTCTTACAACACCACGAGAAACTAAGTGGCAACGGCTATCCTTCAAGGCTCAAAGGTAAGGAGATAAAGCTCTTTGGAAGGATTACTGCTATTGCAGACTGCTATGACGCCCTCACAACAAGCAGACCCTATAGGGTGGCAAATACGCCTTTCTATGCCCTATCTATTATTGCTAAAGAGACCGGTGACTTTGATCCTGCCTTGCTTAAGATATTTATAAAAATGCTTGGGGCATAAGATAGATTTAGATCAAAAATTATTACTTGCTTTTGCTTATTGCGGTGCACTCCATTGTTTACTCATTTTTTAAAATTTCTTTAACAAGCCTGCTAACAAAGAGTTAGTCTTCTTTGACAATGTAGAGGTTAAACTGCATGACAGGCTTAAAGACTCACAGAAAAGGTCATGACTGTTGTTTTTTTTAGTTCAATCAAGCAGAGGGTTCCCATCAATCAATATTTTTATGCTTGACATATAACTCAATTTATTCTAAAGTTTATGCTACAAAAAGTAATATCCTAAAAGGAGGGGATTATGAAGGAAGAAAGCCTCTTTGAATCATTGTTGCGAAGAGGGGTCTCAAGAAGAGACTTTATGAAGTTTTGCACCTCTATGGCTGCAACGCTGGCACTTCCAACGGCATTCTCTGCACAGATAGCAGAGGCCCTTGAGAAGAAGCAAAAACCCTATGTAGTATGGCTTGAATTGTCAGATTGCGCTGGAGATTCAGAAGCCATTCTGAGAGCTTCAAGACCCACAATTGGTCAATTAGTCCTTGATGTAATCTCATTAGAATACCATGAGACCATCATGGCGCCCTCTGGTCACAGTGCTGAAAAATCGCTACAGGATGTAGTGAAAAACCACAAGGGCAAGTACATTGCAATAGTCGAAGGCGCTATTCCTTTGAAAGATGGCGGTATATACTGCACCGTAGGAGGAAGGACAGCCCTTGAGATTGCAAAAGAGGTTTGCGGCAATGCAATGGCTACCTTAGCAGTAGGCTCCTGTGCAAGCTTTGGCGGGGTAGCAGCAGCCAAACCAAACCCCACACAGTGTGTAGGCGTAAAAGAAGCCCTGCCTTCAGCAACGGTGGTAAATCTGCCTGGCTGTCCAGTGAACCCAGAAAATGTTACGGCCACAGTTGTCCATTTCTTAACCTTCGGCGCACTTCCAGCCCTTGATAAAAACCATCGTCCTCTTTTTGCATACGGCAAAAGGATCCATGACAACTGCGAGAGAAGACCTCACTTTGATGCCGGCCAGTTCGTGAAGAAATGGGGCGATGAAGGGCACAGATTAGGATGGTGTCTCTATGAGGTAGGTTGTAAAGGGCCTCAAGCCTATATGAACTGCCCAACAATCAGGTATAACGAAGGCACAAGTTGGCCTGTAATGGCAGGACATCCTTGTTTTGCCTGTGCAATGC
Organism: uncultured bacterium; assembly: GCA_937949555.1. Taxonomy (GTDB): domain Bacteria; phylum Nitrospirota; class Thermodesulfovibrionia; order Thermodesulfovibrionales; family Dissulfurispiraceae; genus DUZI01. The sequence continues at coordinate 31,803 of CALEDV010000042.1, forward strand.
CTCAAAGTTGGGATGCCCTAGGCCCTATATACAGCAGGCTTCCAAATGTACCAGGCGCAAGCTATCAGGCAACGGCTGACAAGGTCGGTGTAGCCGTAGTAGGAGCAGCAGCAGCAGGTGTTGCAGCCCATGCAATAATCAGAGCCTCTACTTCAAAGGGAAAGCAGGAAGATAAATAAGGATAAAAAAATACAAAAGGAAAACATAAAAGGAGGTTTACTTCATGGCAAAAATAGCAATAGACCCAGTAACAAGGATTGAAGGCCACCTTAGATTAGAAGTTGAGATTGACGGAGGCAAGGTAAAAGATGCCTGGGCATCAGGAACGATGTGGAGAGGCATGGAACTTATTGTAAAAAACAGGGATCCCAGAGAGGTCTGGGCAATACTATCCCGTATATGAGGGGTCTGAACAACGGTTCATTCCACCAGCTCCGTGAGAGCTGTAGAAAACGCCCTTGGAATCACAATCCCAGAGAATGCAAGGATTATAAGAAACATTATTTCAGGCATACAGTACGTACAGGACCATGTTATTCATTTTTATCATCTTCATGCCCTTGACTGGGTAGATGTTACAGGTGCATTAAAGGCTGACCCTGCAAAGACAGCAGCCCTTGCACAGACAATCTCAGATTGGCCCAACAGCTCCCCTGTATATTTCAAGGCAGTCCAGGGGAAGGTCAAGGCGCTTGTGGAGAGCGGACAATTAGGCATATTCGCCAATGGATACTGGGGGCATCCAGCATACAAGCTTCCACCTGAGGCAAACCTAATGGCAGTAGCGCATTACCTTGAGGCATTAGAGTGGCAGAAAGAGGTTATAAAGATGCAGGCATTCCTGGGCGCCAAAAACCCCCATCCTCAGACCTTCCTTGTAGGCGGTATGGCAATGCCCATTGATCCTAACAGCCAAAATGCCATAAATGCAGGTTCTTTGGCTTTAATGCTTGATCTTGCTAAGAAGGCTCAAGACTTTGTGGAAAAGGTATATATCCCTGATCTCCTTGCTGTGGCAAGCTTCTATAAGGATTGGGCATCCATAGGTGGCGGAGTTCCTAACTATTTATCCTATGGCGAGTTTCAGCAAGACACAAAGAGCAACACTACAAATTGCTGGCTTCCTGCAGGCTTTATACGCAACAGGGACCTCAGCAAGGTAGAACCAGTGGACCACAAAAAAGTCACAGAAGATGTTGCCTATGCATGGTATAAGTACAGCGACGATGACAAGAAGGGCAAACATCCTTGGGATGGCGAATCTACACCTAACTACACAGGGCCCAAACCGCCCTATGAGTTTCTCGATACATCCAATAAATACTCCTGGGTAAAGGCAATAAGGTACGACGGACTATCTACAGAGGTTGGACCCCTTTCAAGGATGTTAGTTGCTTACGCAAGCGGTCATAAGAGGGTGAAGGAAGTGGTTGATATGGTGCTTGGCAAACTTGGTGTGGGTCCTGCAGCCCTGTTCTCCACATTAGGGCGTACCGCAGCAAGGGGTATTGAGACACTGGTAACTGCTGAGATGCTCCCTGTATGGATAAATGAGCTTGCAGCCAACATGAAAAAGGGCGACCTAAAGATACACAGCGGCGACAAGTGGGATCCCTCTACCTGGCCCGCAGAGGCAAAGGGTTATGGTTTTCATGAGGCGCCTCGTGGCGCCCTATGTCATTGGGTGGTAATCAAAGACAAGAAGGTTGCCAATTATCAATGTGTAGTGCCAGGCGGATGGAACTCAGCTCCACGGGACGCAAAGGGGCAAAGGGGACCCTTTGAGGAATCACTCATTGGAACACCCATAGCAGACCCTAAGAAGCCTATTGAGATTCTGAGGACTATCCATTCCTTTGACCCATGTATGGCATGCGCTATCCATATTGTTGATAAGGAAGGCAACGAGTTAATCAAGGTAAGGGCAAAATAAGGAGGCTATAAAATGGCACGAGAATATATCTGGGAAGTGCCTGTAAGGGTAACACACTGGGTAAATGTAATAAGCATCCTTGCCCTTTCAATAACAGGCCTGTACATAGGAGATCCCTATGCACAAGGGGCTGACGAGCACTCAATGCTAATGGGCAAGATGAGGTTCTTTCACTTTATATTTGCTTATATCTTTATTGCCAGCCTGATTGTTAGGGTCTACTGGTGGTTTGTGGGCAACAAGTATGCCCGTCTTGACCAGTTTATACCCTTAAGTGGAGAGCGATGGAAGAACCTAATTGACACAGCTTTGTTTTATGGTTTTATGAAGAAGGACCTGCCTCACTCCCCTGGACATACAGGGCTAGCGGGATTTACCTACTTCTTCTTAATTCTGCTCTTTGTATTAGAGATAATAACGGGATTTGCACTCTATTCACAGAGTCATGAAGGAGGGGCTATATGGACACTGCTTGGTGGATGGATGTTGCCAGTGCTTGGTGTAGGCATGGTGCGTTTTATACATCATGTTATAATGTGGCTTATTGCAGTGTTTGTGATAATCCATGTGTATATTTCAGTGCACAACAATATCATTGAGAAAAACAGTCTTGTAATGTCCATATTCAATGGATACAAAAACTTCCAGGACAGGCAGCATCATTGAAAACTGTCCTAATTGGTCTTGGAAATATAGTTCTCAGTGATGAAGGTATCGGGGTCCATGCAATAAACGTCATTAAGCAAAGGTGTACCTTTGAACCTCCTGTGGAGGTAGTGGATGGCGGCACACTGGGCCTCGACCTTCTCTCCTATTTTGAGGGAAAAGATGCGGTAGTCATTGTTGATGCCGTAAACTTCAATAGAGAGCCAGGATTCATTTCAATCCTAAGAGATGAAGAGATACCTTCTACCATTAATATGAAACTGACAGTGCATCATATAGGGCTTTCGGATATACTTTCCTCTCTGCGTCTGCTTGGCAAAAGCCCAAAGCAAATTATCCTTGTGGGCATTCAGCCTGAATCCCTTGAGATGGGGCTTGAGATGACCCATACCCTAAAATCAAGACTAAAAGAGGTTGTAGATACAACAATAGAACAATTAAAGGAGATAGGCCACAGATGTGTCTCGCAATCCCCTCAAAGATAATAAGCATTGACAACCTTATGGCAACTGTTGATATCTATGGTGCCCGTAGAGATGTTAGTCTTATGTTAATGCCTGAGGAGGCACAGGTAGGAGAGTATGTGCTCGTTCATGCAGGCTTTGCCCTCCAGAAGATAGATGAGGAGGCAGCCATGGAGTCCCTTAAACTACTAAAAGAATATGAAGAACTCCTTGCCCAAGAAGAAGAGAACTACTTTAATACCCAGGAGGATCCCTATCCCAAGGGAAATACTATTTCCGAGATCCAGCGATAAGGATAAGTCTCTTTCCTTCAGAAGCTCTGTTTTGACAGTTCTAATGCTCCTTACGCTACAGCAGTAAAACTCACCCTTGGGGTTCAAACAACTACTGCTGTTTAACGCTTCAGTCGCAAAGAACCGTTGCCAAAACA
>CALEDV010000043.1 GCA_937949555.1 uncultured bacterium
ATAAGGGCTATCTTTTGTATTAGCTCCTTGTTCTGACTTTTTAGTGATGATATGACTACTGAAAAGTAAAGTGCGACAATAATAATGACAAAAAATAGAGCCACTAAGAGTAAAAATGGTGGGTATGTTACCCTGAGCGCATTGGCAATCGGGTCTATTATCAAATCTGTAAAGGCCCCAAAGCTGATGATAAACCCTATGATAAGCCATACAGGAGACAGGTCTTCTCTTATTTTCTGCCTTTTTACAAGCTCTATTATTACCCAAAACAGGACTATGCCAATTAATGATATGACGACACGCATTTCAATAGTCATATTATTTGTCCTTTTTCAACAATACAACCATAATGGCTACAAACATCCTTATCACATATATAATAGGCTTCAAACCACTATGCATTGATTTAGTTGTCTTCTTGTGCCTCATCTTTGCAGGGGCCTCAATTATCTTGAACTTCATTTTATGGAGGGCCATTATTATATTGACATCAGGATAATCCAAAGGGTAATTGTCCCTTTTTGATAGATATGTAAAGGCCTTTCTATTTAGTATCTGAAAACCTGATGTTGGGTCAGTAAACCTCACCCCTGTATATGCCATAGCAATTTTTGAAAATATAAACACCCCTGCCCTGCGGAGGAGCCCCATCTTATAGTTGCAATCAACTAAGAACCTGGAGCCTATTACCACATCGGCACCAGCATTATCCATAGTTTCAATCATATTTTTTATTGAAGCAGGGTCATGTTGAGTATCAGCATCTACAGTAATAACATAATCATAACCAAACTTGACTGCAAACCTGAAACCTGTTTGTAAGGCACCCCCATAGCCTATATTGACAGGCAGGTTTAATACAGTTGCACCAGCCTCTTGAGCAAGATAGGAGGTCTTGTCAGTAGAGCCATCATTTACAACCAGGATATCGATCTGACCGAGTTGTGCTTTTACTTCCTCTATCACCTCACATATCGAGTATTCTTCATTATATGCAGGTATTATGACAAGGTAATTTCGCAAGGACCTCTTTCTCCGCGATGGTTTTTTTTTAAGATTCAGATGTCTTTGTCCTAACAATGTAATGCACTGATATATAGAAAGATAAAGGCCTATAAGTTGTCAAGACATAAGACTCATCTTTAAATTGCCCATAGGAGTTAGAGGGTGTGCTGAAAAGGCTTTATTGCCACACCTTTTTACGAGACCTCTGGACCTTCACAGACAATGCCAAACTAATCACCTCTTGGTGACTGAATGACCTATGGCCCTTTTTAATAAACCCTGTGGCAGTATAAAGGCTTTCAGGCATGCCCTCTTGCTCCTACAGGTTTCTATCGGCAATTTTGGGTTACCCCGCACAAAGGACTTAAACCCTATAAGCTATTTGCACAAATACCCTTGACTGTGCTGCTAAAAAGATATAGACTTTCATCAACAAAATAAAGAGGTGGTCTCCTATGAATAACACAACCCTATCTGCAATGCAGTGCCCTGAGGACCCTCAGCTTAGTAAAATGCTGCAAGGTGTTGTTGCCAATATAAAGGACTATGCCAACCAACAACTTAATCACATAAAGAGACTCTCTGAGATAGGGATTGCCCTTTCATCGGAAAAGAATCTCCTGAACCTGCTTGAGATGATAGTAGATGAATCGAGGAGTTTTTCAAGGGCTGATGCGGGCACACTGTATCTAATGAACGAAAAGGACAGTTGTCTTGACTTTGCCATTGTCCAAAATGACACCATGAAAACCCGTATGGGAGGTAGAGGCGCTCCTATTACCTGGCCCTCGGTGCCCCTTGAAAGGGAGGGCAAGCCAAACTACTCCAATGTATCGAGTTATGTTGCCTTAACCGGCAAGATCGTCAACATTGCCGATGTCTATGAGGCAGAGGGCTTTGATTTCTCTGGCACAAAAAAGTTTGACGCGGGGACGGGGTATCGCTCCATGTCTATGCTTGTTGTCCCTATGCAAAATAAAGACGGTGAGGTCATAGGGGTGTTACAACTCATCAATGCCCTTGATGCTGACACAGGTAAGCCCGTTGCCTTTCTGCCAAAGGATGTGGAGTTAATTGCCTCCCTTGCCTCTCAAGCAGCAGTGGCAATCACAAATGTGCAGCTTTATAGGGATCTTGAGCGACTCTTTGATTCCTTTATACAGGCGATTGCCTCGGCTATTGACGAAAAATCGCCCTATACTGCAGGACATATTCAGAGGGTGCAAAGACTCACCATGTACATAGCAGAGGCTATAAACGAACAAAGCGAAGGCGTCTTTAAAGACCTCTATTTTAATGCAGATCAAATGAGAGAGCTAAGCATAGCTGCATGGCTCCATGATGTGGGGAAGATAGTAACCCCGGAGCACATAGTGGATAAATCAACTAAGTTAGAGGCGATCTTTGATCGTGCCCATCTAATAAGCTGCAGATTTGACAATATCAAAAGGGCTGCTTATATAAATTATCTGACAGGCAAAGCAACTAAAGGCGATGGCAATAATGTTCAAGATAAGGATATTGCTGAGGTGGATGCAAATCTTAACGGGGAATTTGAGCAGATAGAGAGGGACAAACACTTCGTGCTCTCCTGCAATCAACCAGGCGAGTTTATGGATGATGCAAAGATAGAAAGGCTCAAGAAGATTGCCTCAAAGAAGTGGATCGATAATGAAACAGAGCAACCCTATCTTACCGGTGATGAACTTTACAATCTCTCAATTCGTAAGGGTTCCCTTAACAATGAGGACCGTAAGGTCATTGAAAACCATGTGGCTGTCACTTATAAAATGTTGAGCAAGTTGCCCTTTCCGAAAAGGCTGTCCCGAGTGCCTGAGATAGCAGCAAAGCACCACGAGAAGTTAGATGGCACCGGCTATCCTTTTGCATCAAAGGCTGAGGATATACCTATACAGGCAAGAATACTTGCCATTGCCGACATCTTTGAGGCCCTTACTGCTAAAGATAGACCCTATAAAAAGGCTATGCCTGTCTCTCAAGCGCTGAAGATACTTGGCTTTATGCGTAAAGACGGACACATTGATGGAGATATTCTGGACCTATTTTTAGAAAAAAAACTATACAGCAAATATGCCCTTGAGGAGCTAAATCCTGAACAGTTAGACTGTTAATAGGACATTAGCCAGTGTTCAATGTATAGAAGGGGCTATGCGAGTATGCATATCTATTAACTAGACTAAAATTATTTTCTGGATTTCTATGTTAAAATATCCCTGTAAATACTTTATTAAAGAGGGATACAGGTATGGAAGAAAGGCACGAACCCGTTAGTTCCGCTATTTCCGCAACCAATTTCATAAAGACAATCGTAGCAGAGGACTTGAAAAGCAAAGGGCTTAAGCAAATAATAACCCGATTCCCGCCTGAACCCAACGGTTATCTGCATATAGGACACGCAAAATCGATATGCCTAAACTTTGGACTTGCTGAGGACTTTGGAGGGCATTGCAACTTTAGGTTTGATGACACTAACCCAAGCAAAGAAGAGGCCGAGTATGTGGAATCAATCATGGATGATGTGAGGTGGCTCGGATTTGATTGGGAAAACAGGCTGTATTATGCCTCTGACTATTTCGAACAACTATATGATTGGGCGGAGAAACTCATAAAAAAAGGCAAGGCTTTTGTTTGCGACCTCAATGCAGAAGAGATCAAGCAATACAGGGGCACCCTCACGGAACCAGGCAAAGAGAGTCCCTATAGGAACCGAACAGTGGAGGAGAATCTTGACCTTTTTAGGAGGATGAGGGCAGGAGAGTTTCCTGATGGGGCAAAGACCCTGAGGGCAAAAATAGATATGGCATCGGGCAACATAAATATGCGGGACCCCGTAATGTATCGCATAAAACATGAGGAACATCACCGCACAGGCAGCAAGTGGTGCATATATCCAATGTATGATTATGCCCATGGACAGAGCGATTCTATTGAGGGCATCACCCACTCTATATGTACCATGGAATACGAGGACCACCGCCCTCTGTATGATTGGTATCTTCAAGAGCTGGAGATCTATCATCCCAGGCAGATTGAGTTTGCAAGGCTTAATCTCAGCCATACGGTATTGAGCAAAAGGAAGCTTTTAAGACTGGTCAAGGAAGGCTTTGTCAAGGGTTGGGACGACCCGCGTATGCCTACCCTTGCCGGCTTGAGAAGACGAGGCTACACCCCTCAGTCCATAAGGAACTTTTGCGACCGTATCGGTGTGGGTAAAAAAGAGAGTCTTGTGGACACAGCCCTATTGGAGTTCTGTATAAGGGAGGATTTAAATAAAAGAGCAAGGCGGGTTATGGCGGTGCTGAATCCTCTGAAGGTGGTCATAACAAATTATCCTGAAGGTCAGACTGAACTCATGGATGCAGTTAACAACCCAGAGGACCCTGATGCAGGCAATCGAAAGGTGCCCTTTGGAAGAGAGATTTACATTGAACTGGAAGACTTCATGGAGGAGCCTGCCAAGGGATTCTTCAGGCTTTTTCCAGGCAATGAGGTGCGCCTTAGATATGCCTATTTCATAAAATGCACCAACTTCATCAAGGATAGCAAAGGCAACATTATTGAGATTCATTGCACCTATGACCCTTCCACAAGAGGCGGTGATGCGCCAGACAAAAGAAAGGTAAAATCAACCCTGCACTGGGTCTCAGCCTTGCACTGTATAAGCGCTGAGGTTAGACTTTATGACAAGCTATTCCTTACGGAAGACCCAAACACCCTGCCAGAGGGAAAGGACTTTATTGAATACATAAACCCTGACTCATTAATAGTCAAGACTGCCCTGTTAGAGCCTTCATTGAAAGAATCCAAGGCAGGAGAGGTCTTTCAATTTGAAAGACTTGGATATTTTTGTGTTGATACCGTTGACTCTTTACCAGGCAGACCTGTCTTCAATAGAACGGTTACGTTAAAGGACGAATGGGTAAAGATACAAAACAGGATACATAAGAAGCAATGATTAGAAGATATGGCATAGAGACAGGACCTGATCATGAGGGGCCTAAGCTCATTAGAAAGAAAAATAAAGAAGAAAAACCCATTAGCTATCCTCCCCGTTATAGGACGATGTTGATAATCACAAGCCTGTTTCTTGCCTTTGTGCTCGGGCTTTTTATCATGCCCTCAAAGATGAAAAGGGATGCCCTGGAAAAAACCTCTCAGCAACAACGAGCAATGAAGGAATACAAAGAAAAGGCAGAAAGGTCACCCTATTAGACATTAAATGTCAAGGGATAAGGAAAAGGGTCAGCAACGGATATTCCAAAGGTTATTACGAAGCCCAAAGAATGCATCAACCCCTTGGGAGATTACCTATTGCATGCCTTTGTCTTTGGTTCATCAGCAAAAGGACATTGCCCTTAACAAAGTGACAATGAAGAGGCCTGAGATGACAAAATTTGTCAGGAGGTTTAGGTATCCTTGAAAAGAAGTGGTCTATTTGCTAAACTTATGAAAAAAATAGGGGGAATATACATGAGCAACACTGTGATAAGCCTGAGCATATTTCTTTTGTTTCTCTTATCCAGCCATTCAATAGCAAAGGATGTCCCCTTTAGCCTTGAAGACAGAGATAGGCTAATTAAGATAGAGGCAAGGTTAACAGAGATTGACAAACGCTTTGAGTCCATTGACAAACGTTTTGAGTCAGTTGACAAACGCTTTGAGTCTTTAGAAAGACAGATAGACAGGCAATCATTAATCTTCACCGCCTTAGTAGTGGCGGTGATTGGCTTTGCCTTGTGGGACAGAAGGACGATGATAAGACCCTTTGAGGATAAGGTAAAAGATTTAAACAATAGGCTTGATGTTCATGAAAGGGCAATCAAAGATATGGATGAGCAGAAGGTTAGTAAGCTCATTGAGGCCTTTAGAGACCTTGCTGTAAACGATAGCAAAGTAGCGGGGGTGCTTAAGAAGTTTAATTTATTGTAGTATTGTTGCCTTTAATTTATGCTTATAGTGAAAGATTGCTCCCTGCTTAAAACAGATGTTATTAGATATACTAAAAGAACATTTCAAAGATAAGGCACAAATTATTCTTGCCTTCATTTTCGGTTCTGCTGTCAGTGGTCCTATGACAAAGGAAAGCGATATTGATATTGCTGTCTTGTTAAGCCATAAGCCTCAATTTCATGAAATTTTAAATATTACAAATGAAGTCTGCCGTGCAACTGGCAGAGAGATTGATTTAGTTGTTTTAAACGACTCATCTCCTGTCATAAGAATGCAGGTTCTTAAAAAGGGTGAATTAATTAAGAGCAAATCTAATGCCGTATATAATGACTTTTTTGTAAAAACAATAAAAGAGTATGATGACCTTAAGCGTCTAAGAAAAGAGGCTGAAGAAAATATCTTGAGAGGAAGGATATATGCCTGATATGGATGTAATCCTTGCAAAGGTCGGCAATATTCAGCGATGCCTGAAAAGGATTAAAGAGACAACCAACCTTAACCCTGATAGTCTTGGTGATATTGATAAACAGGACATTTTTGTTTTGAATCTTCAGAGGGCAATTGAATCTACTATTGACATTGCTGCACACATAGTTGCTTCCGAGGGTCTAGGCCTTGCATCTACAATAAAGGATAATTTTAAATTTTTATGGGAGGCAAATATAATCGATATAGATCTCCTTCAAAAAATGCAATCTATGGTTGGTTTCAGAAATATTGCAGTGCATGATTACCAATCTGTGGATGTAGAAATATTAAAATCAATATTAACCAAAAACCTTAAGGACATAGAAGAGTTTTATACAGTTGTACTAAAAAATTTTCATAGGAAGGCTAAAGGGTGACAGAAATTGTCAGCCCATAAAAAGGTGAAATTTGAAGTTTCATTAAAAATCAATCGGGTTCATACCTAAATCCATTGGCATAAAATGTGCTGAAATAATCACAAAGGATAATAAAAAGGAGGTGATAGGAGAGAGATTAGTATTTTAAAAGATTAGTATTTTAAAAGATTAAGTAGGCCGCCCTTGGCGGTAATATCCCAAAGAGAAAGACTCAAACAAACTTGAGGCCTTGCCTCAAAAAAACAAAAGGAGGAAGTAAAAAATGCTTAAGACAATCCACAGGATGCAGAGGAATCAGAAGGGTTTTACCCTCGTAGAGCTTTTGATCGTTATAGCCATCATCGCCATCTTGGCAGCCATCGCAATACCCCAGTTTGCATCGTACAGGGCAAGAGGAATTGAGGCATCAATGGTAGCTGATGCAAAGAATGCGGCAACAACAATGGAGGCTGTCTTTGCTGATTGCCAGGCATATCCAGCTATTAGTAGCACAACGGGACCGGGATCGGTCACTGTAACAGCACCTGGAGGTTGTTCTGCTACAATGCCTACTGTCAACGTAAGCGCTGGCAATACCTTATCCGCTACTGGGGGGACAACATTTACAGTTACAGTTGCCAATCCAAATGGACGTTCAGGCAGGACAACTCATACTTTAAATAATGCTGGAGCTACAACCTGGTCATAATGTAGAAATTGGAACGGTTCTATTTTTTCAAGGGGGCTTCAAAACGCCCCCTTTTTTATTGGGTGTATCAAATGACATTAATTTCAAAAACATTATCTAAAGGATATTTATTGCCATCGCTTATATTCATTATTACCTTTGGTGTTTATGCCAATGTGCTACAGAGTGGTCTTGTCTGGGATGACCATTACTATGTAAATAGGTTCCCTTTGAGATTTAATTCTCTCTCATCCTTATTTTTACCAGCAGATTTAAAGGGTGCCATCATGGTCTTTTACAGGCCAATAATAGGGCTTACATATCTTCTTGATTATTCAATATGGTTTGATAATCCATTTGGGTATCATTTGACTAATATAATCTTCCATACGCTAAATACGGTGCTTTTGTATTTTATCTGCCACAAGATTTTTAAATCAGTAACTGTAGCCTTCTGGGCAGCAATGCTTTTTGCTGTCCATCCGATACATACAGAATCTGTATCATGGATTTCAGGCAGGCTTGATGTGTTTGCAACAGCGTTTATCTTCCTTTCGATGCTTGCTCACATTGAATTTAAAGAAAAGAATAATAAAAGGGCTGTTATCCCTGCTACATTATTTTTTGCCCTCGCAATGTTTTCAAAAGAGATAGCCATTGGTGTAACTATAGTATTTGCAATGTATGACCTATTAATATCAGAACAAAAAAGATTAGAACCATTGCCGTATATCTGCTATGGGGCAGTGATTATTTTATATCTTACAATGCGTCAGTTATATCTTGCCAATACAGTTATGGAGATGAACTTTAAACCCCTTCCTGATATATTAGCTATATTCTTTTCTTCAATAGGTTTTTATTTGTATAAGTTTTTTTATCCTGTTGGTTTGAGTCTTTATATCTCTGAAATGCCATATAAACCTCTTTTTTCAATAGCAGGTATATTTTTATTCGCAATATCAGTGCTCCTTTTTATAAAAAAGAAAAGGATTTATTTTTTTCTGATCGCATCTTTTTTGATAACACTTATGCCTTCTATTTTTGGTGCATTCACAACTGTCCTGTCTCCTCCTTTTGCAGAAAGGTATTTGTATCTGCCCTCTGCATTTTTATGCATTGCAATTGCCTACAGCACTTTAAGGCTTGGAAAATACAGTAGATATTTCATAATACCTGTTTTTCTTGTTTTTGCCCTTTTGACATATAGCCGCAATGGGCTCTGGAAAAGCGAGCTATTACTCTGGAAGGATACTGTTGAAAAGACAAATCACTGGTATCCAAAGAGTGAATATGCAAGGACATTGCTTTCT
>CALEDV010000044.1 GCA_937949555.1 uncultured bacterium
GTAAGAGTATACGCTGATAAAATACTCATAGGAAACAGGACAAATGAGGGAATAGAGAATATTGAAGCGTGAAATTTTTACCGAAGAAGGATAGTTGTTAAGAGAAGATAGAATAATATAGGAAGTGTCCCTATGTTTACCTATGTTTACTATGTTTATAAAATCTTCGCATTTTCTTTGAATATTCTGGTCAGATGAATAGGTTATTTGTTAAAATTAGGGTGTTAGTTGTTGAATTACCATGAATTAATGTAAGAGGTTGTTAAATGAGGCAATGCAAAATTATAGTTGAAAAACATCCTGATGGATATGTGGCGTATCCGTTGGGACTAAAAGGTATCATTGTAGGACAAGGTGATACCTATGAAGATGCTCTTTCAGATGTTAAGTCCGCAATTCGTTTTCATACCGAAACTTTTGGGGAAGAAGTCCTTGAAATGGAGCCCCCTATTCTTGAGGCATTTGTGGTAGAAGCTGGGGTGTGGTGTAGATGTCAAAATTTCCTGCTGATGCTCCAAAACAGCGAGTAATCAGAGCGCTTGCATTTTTGGGTTTCCGAATCGTTAGAGAAAGAGAGCATATCTCACTGGAGCGGATAAATTCGGATGGTACAAAAACACCTCTGACAATGCCTAACCATCCAAAAAAAGCCTCAACACTTCGTACAATTTGTACGCAAGCAGGTATTTTGAGGGATGATTTTTTAAAAGCATATGATGAGATTTGATGATGAAAAATAACATAACCCGAAAATAGAAAGGGGAAGTTTTTGGAGGCAGAAGCATAAAATAGGACATTTCTATTTTGCCTTGACACCTGTAATTGATTTGCATTGACAAAGCATGTATTTTAATGTATTTTGAATTCATAAATTATAAGCTGTAGAGGGATACATTGTGGCATATAATTTGCGTCAGTCAGTCAGTCAGTCAGTCAGTCAGTCAGTCAGTCAGATTAGCCTTAGTAGAATTTCAGAGAATTACAGGAAACGGCAGGCCCTGTTTGAGGTTCTTGCCGTTTTTTTTGTTTTTTAATAAAATCCCCTTTTGAGAGGGTGTGTGTTTATTCCTTTAAGAAAAATGAGGTGAAGGGAAGGACGGACGTGAGGGGAACTTCAATTTAGATAGATGTCAGGAATAATACGGGAAGTGCCCCTATCTTTCCCTCCTTTCCTATCTTTTCCTCCTTTTCTCTCGCAATTGCCAGCTTTTCATAACTCTGTTTTATAATCTCATCAGGGTTACCCATATAATGAAGCAGAGGATGGGGTCAGGTCTTGAAATATAATGTAACATGCTGATATAGCTAATTCAAATGACGAATATCTAAGGCAGTATATCCTGTAAACGTCTCAAGGCATGGAGCGACTATCTTAGCACAGCGGGCATTAAGGCAGGTTGAACTTAAAAACTGATTATTCAAGACCTGACCCCCGCTTCTATGCCTTGTGGGGATGAAGTTTGATAGGGGGCAGAAGAACTTGAAGGAGTTTGTGTGGGAGAGGGTAGTGATTGGTGGTTAGTGATTGGTGGGTGGTGTTTAGTGGTTAGTGGTTGGTGTTTAGTTATAAGTTATGAGTTTTGAATGGGGTTTGTCATTGCGATCCCGACGGAGTCGGGAGAAGCAATCCCCTTTTTTGCTGTGTAATGAGATTGCTTCGTCCCGATAAAATCGGGATTGCATCGGGACTCGCCTGTCCGCGACGCAGTCCCGACGAAGTCGGGACGCAGTCGGGACAATGACAATTGGTGTGTAACCCCAATAAATAATTGATTTTTCCCTCAGGACTCCGTAAAGTATCAGCAGAGGCAAAAAAATATGAAGAAGCTACCTATTGGCATACAGACTTTTGAAGTAATAAGAGATAAAAAAGAGAATTACGTATATGTGGATAAAACCAAATATGCCTATGATTTAATTACATCAGGCGTATACTATTTTTTATCCCGCCCAAGAAGATTTGGTAAAAGTTTATTTCTTTCAACACTGAAAGCTATCTTTGAAGGGAAAAAGGAATATTTTGAAGGGCTGTATATCTATGACAGATGGAACTGGGAAGAAAAGTATCCTGTGATACATTTAAGCTTTGCAGAATCTGACCTTACAACAAAAGATCTGATTATTAAGACTGTAAAGACAGTTTTTCAGCTCAATCAGCATCGTCTTGGGATAGAATGGGTGGAGCAGGATTATATGCATTTATGCTTCAAGGAGCTTATATTAAAGGCTTATGAGAAGTATAATAAGAAGGTAGTGATATTGGTTGATGAGTATGACAAGCTGATATTAGATAATATAGAGAATACAGAGATGGCTAAATTTGCAAGGGAGGAACTGAGAAGGATATATTCAGTGATGAAGGATGCAGATCCTTATATTAAGTTTGTCTTTTTGACAGGTGTGAGTAAGTTTAGTAAGACATCTATTTTTAGTGGGTTGAATAATTTAAATGACATCACCATTGATAAAAAATATGGGAATATCTGTGGCTATACACAGGAGGAGCTTGAAAGAGAGTTTGCAGAGTATCTTGTAGATGTTGATCTAAATGAGCTCAAAGAATGGTACAACGGCTATAACTTTCTTGCTGATAACGTATATAACCCTTTTGATATTCTGCTGTTTTTTGACAAGAACAAGACTTTTAAAAACTACTGGTTTGAGACAGGCACGCCCACATTTTTGATGAAGCTAGTAGAAAACAATAACTATTTTTTGCCAAATCTTTCTAATCTTGTTGTAGGTGAGCATTTGCTTGGCAGCTTTGATATAGACAATCTAAATCTTGAAGTAATTTTATTTCAGACCGGGTATTTGACGATTGATAGGGTTATGAATAAACCAAGGGGTGGTTTTGATTATAGATTAAAATTTCCAAACAAAGAAGTAAGGATATCATTCAATGATTATATAATACATTACATTATAGACAGAAATAAAACAACCCCATCAACTGTTCAGGATAGTTTGTATGAATGTCTCATGAACAGTGATATGGAGACTTTTAAGAAATCTATAATATCCCTATTTGCTTCAATTCCGTATAATAACTATGTGAACAGTAGTTTTCATACCAGTGAAGGGTTTTATGCAACAGTTGTGTATGTGTATTTACAGAGTTTGGGGGTGGATATCATCGGCGAGGATGTAACCAACAGAGGTAGAATTGATATCACGGTAAAATTTCCCACAGCCATATATATCATGGAGATAAAAGTGACAGATGAGGACCCGCTTGCGCAGATAAAGGCAAAGCGATACTATGAGAAATATCTTTCAGAGGGTAAGGATATATACCTTGTGGGGATGGTTTTTGACAGAACCCAGAAGAACTTGAAGGAGTTTGTGTGGGAGAGGGTAGTGATTGGTGGTTAGTGGTTTGTGGGTGGTTATAAGTTATAAGTTTTGAGTTTTGAATGGGGTTTGTCATTGCAATCCCGACGGAGTCGTTTGTGGGAAGGAGATTGCCACGGCACTTCGTGCCTCGCAATGACGGCGGTGGGAATGTCATTGCGATCCCGACAACGTCGGGAGAAGCAATCTCATAAATGGCGAGATTGCTTCGTCCCGATAAAATCGGGATTGCATCGGGACTCGCCTGTCCGCGACGGAGTCCCGACGAAGTCGGGACGCAGTCGGGACAATGATGGCAAAAAATCCTTGACAAAATTGAGTAGTGAAATTACTCGTTATATATTTCATCAAAGTGTTTATTCATGAATGTGGCGGCGATAGTTACTGGCAAAAAAGACCTGGGCAGGAAGTACTCCTGTAACTGAGAGGGCGAAGCTTTGATAATGTAACATGTTTTCTGCAAATTTGATTTAGGGTATAATTCTCAATGGTTTAAAACAATCCCGGCATGTCGGGAGAAAGTGCAATTTCCCATGAAAAGAAGTATATCAAAGAAGGCGAAAAAAGTCATTGACAAAGGCATTGAGGAATTAACAATCATGCCGTCGTTAGAAAGGATAACAAGGATAGGGGCACAGATGATGTTACAGGCAGCTATAGAGGAAGAAGTGACGGCGTATCTTGGAAGGGATTATTATTATGAGAGGAATAACAGAGAGGATGGGGTCAGGTCTTGGAATATAATGTAAAATGCTGATATAGCTAATCCAAATGGCGAATATCTAAGGCAGTATATCCTGTAAACATCTCAAGGCATGGAGCGACTATCTTAGCACAGCGGGCATTAAGGCAGGTTGAACTTAAAAACTGATTATTCAAGACCTGACCCCCCGCTTCGTGGTAACCTCCTTTTTTAGGATACCGCTACTTATTACCTTTGTGGGCAAAAATAAACTACTTGACAAGATAATAAAATAATCTCTAAAATTTAAGATTCTTGGGGCTGTAGCTCAGTTGGGAGAGCGCTTGAATGGCATTCAAGAGGTCGTCGGTTCGATCCCGATCAGCTCCACTCAAAAAACATCTTTAAAATCAATACCTTTGACTGCCATTAAAACACTCTCCATTTAAGCATTCATTGCCTGATTGTATAGTTTGTCTATAGGAGGCCTTCCGTTGATGGTGTTATCAAGGATATCTACGGCTTTAACCTTTTAGTGTCCACTCTTCCTATCTTGCCTCATTAGAACTCATAAGGCTAATCACTGTTTGTTTGGCCCACTAAGAACCTTCAGTTCTTTACAATTGGCTCTCCTATCAAGCAATATTTGATCTCTCCCGACTTTGATTGATAGGGGCAAAATATTATGGTGTATACTAATATTAATATGCTCAAATGGCGCTATCTGACACAATGTTTAATATTATTGATTGTACTGTATTCTGGTATAGCCTTCTATTTCTATATCTCTGACATTGAACAGGGCATTGAGCCTTCCTTTGACCGCCCACCTTCTGTAGAAGGATTTCTTCCTATTGGCGGACTTATGTCTCTTAAGCTTTTTGTTGCTGAGGGTGTGTTGGATACAATCCATCCTGCAGCGGCCATAATACTCGCAGCATCTGTTACCGTCTCCTTTGTGTTTAGAAAGTCCTTTTGTAGTTGGATTTGTCCTATAGGCACCCTATCAGAGGCAATATGGAAAATAGGCAAAAAGATTATGGCAGTAAGCTTCAACATTCAAAAATATATTGATTACACGCTGCGTTCTATTAAGTACCTTCTGCTTGGTTTTTTCACCTACATAATCCTTTGGCAGATGTCTTCATCAGAGATTTTGGAGTTTTTTAATACTCCATACTGGAAGGTTGCAGATGTGAAAATGCTTAAATTCTTTACTGATATGACACAGGCAACAGCAGTCACACTGTTAATACTGCTATTGTTATCCTTTATTTATAAAAACTTCTGGTGCAGGTATCTTTGTCCCTATGGTGCACTTGTTGGATTGTTCAGTCTTGTAGGTCCAACGAGGATAATAAGATACAACGATGCCTGCATCCACTGCGGAAAATGCTATAACAACTGCCCTGCCCAGTTACCAATTGACAAACTAAAATCTGTAAACTCCGCAGAATGTACAGCCTGTTTTAGTTGTGTTAGTGTATGTCCCAAAAAGGATGCCCTTTTCATGACCTTTGCAGGCAAATATAGGATTGATATCAAAAACTTTGCAATTATGCTATTAGTCCTTTTTTTTGGTATTGTTATGGCAGCTCGAATAAGCGGATATTGGCAATCCTCTATAAGTGCAGAGGAATTACGTTATTTGATACCAAAGATCAAAGAATTCCACCATCCTTAAATTAAACTATACACTCCATAATCCCTTCGATTATTATCCTCTCTGAAGGAAATGCTTGTTAATAGGGTGATGATACAGGTATAGATGGTAGTGGCAGAGTATTTGACAACATATTTATGGAGCGCTTATGGCGTGCAGTGTAATACCATGAGGTCTATGCTAAGAATTATGAAAGAGGCAGGGACGATAGTGATAGCTTTAGTTTTGTTAAAACTCAATAAAAATGTCTCTGCTTTAAGTCAATTTGTTTTAGTGTTATAATAAAACATGTTTTGCAGTCAATACATTGATATGCTTGACGCTATGGATGAAGGCATCTATTGTATTGACACCTCTGGCAAGATCCTTTTTTGGAGCAAAGGGGCAGAGGTTATTACAGGAATAAGTGCCGCAAAGGCAAAAAACGCCACTATTTCAGCAGTATTAAACTATTCCGATCCAAAGGGTGTCCCGATTGACAGTGCTCAATATCCTGCTCTTTATGCTGTCCGTTTCTCAAAAAGCTGCACAAAAAGCCTTGTTTTAAAGGGATCTGCCTTTGAGGAAATTGCCCTTGAGGAGTCTGCTTATCCTGTTATTAAAAACAACAGGGTAGAAAGGGCAGTAGTCTTAGTTAGAAAAAGATCGCAGAATCCTATTCCTTGTGTAAAAGAGGGAATGATACAAATATGTGCATGGTGCAAGAAGATACACTGTCCTCCAGATAATTGGTTCAACATAGAAAGCTATCTAACTGATTTAGGACTTGGGATATTTACTCACAGTATGTGTCCTGCCTGTGCCTCTAAGATCTTTGATAAGAAGGTATATCTTGAGAGTTACCAAAAGATATGCAAGGCTATTAGCTCCAGTGTGTCCTTGAAGGAGGTTTTCGATCTTATTGTAAGAAATGTGGTGAAGGTGATGAATGTAAAGGCATCTATGTTGAGGCTTATAAATAAAGAAAAAAATATGCTTGAAGTAGCCGCTTACTATGGTTTATCGGAAAGATATGTAAATAAGGGCCCCGTAGATTGTGATAAAAGCGTAGTTGATACTATGGAAGGTAAGACTGTCTCCATATACGATATATCCTCCGACCCTTATGCAAAATATAAAAAGGAGGCACAAGAGGAAGGTATATGCACTATCCTGTCTGTGCCTGTTAAAAACAATAAGGAAATAATAGGAATACTGAGGATGTACTCTAAGGAGGCTATTCATTATACTGACGAGGACCTCAAATTTATAACCGCCCTTGCGGAGCAGGCTGCAATTGCCATAACTAATGCAAGGACCTTTGAGAGCAACCTTTCTAGGGCAAAGGATTACCTGAGGGTGTTTAGAGAGGTTACAAAGGCTGTGAGCTCTACCCTTGATCTGAACAAGGTGCTTGAGTTGATAGTGAGTAAACTGCCAGAGGCGATGAACCTTAAGGGTGCAACCGTAAGACTTCTTGAAGAGGATGGCAGGAGGCTTAATCTTGTGGCTGCCTATGGATTGAGCAAGGAGTATCTAAACAAGGGGCCTATAGATATGGAAGAAAATGTAAGGATAGCCCTTCAGAGGGGTGCTGTGGCAATATACGATGTGAGTTCCGATGAAAGGGTTATATATAAGGATGAGGCAGTAAAAGAGGGCATCAGGAGCATGTTTACACTGCCAATAATTGCAAAGGGAAAGGTTATAGGCATACTTAGGCTCTTTACCTCGGAGCATCGTATATTTACCGATGAGGATATTGACTTTACTACCTCTCTTGCGGAGGTATGCGGAGCGGCCATAGAGAACGCAAGGATACATGAACAAATAAAGTCTAAACAAGGGGGAATATGAATAGGGACAGTTTGAAGAGGGAGATAACAAGATTTGAAGAAGGCACCAAGAGCAGTTTGCAGGACCTTATAGCAATTGAAAAGAGGATCAGGGTTGCAGTCAACGGCAAGGAAGTACTTAGTCTTTACTGCACCCCTGTAATGGTTAAGGAACTTGTAGTAGGTATGTTTATGACTGAGGGTATTATAGAGGGTAGTTGGTGTATTGATCGTATCAATGTGAGTTATGGTGAGGATGTTCTGGTGGACATACCCGCTGATGGCTCTGTTGCTACCGATGATGCAGTCATTACCTCAGGGTGTATTGGTGGCATTACCTTTCCAAAGAGGCTCAAGATAGAAAGGGCTACCGATAACTTTAGGCTTGGGGCTAAGAGGCTCAGCGATATCTTTAGAAAATTTCAGAATGCCTCAGAGCTATACAGGGCTACAGGATGTGTGCACAGTGCAGCACTGAGCGATGGAAGGGATATCCTGTGCCTTGCTGAGGACATTGGCAGGCATAATGCGGTAGATAAGATAATTGGATACGCTATCATAGAGGGTATACCCTTTGAGGATAAGATAATGCTTGCGAGCGGCAGATTATCCTCTGAGATCGTAGCAAAGTGTGCAAGATGGCAGATACCTATTGTGGCAAGCAGGACCTCTCCTACAAGCCTTGCTGTGGATATTGCAGAGCGAGGGGGAGTTACGGTGGCTGGATTTGTCAGAGGCAGCAGGTTCAATATATATAGCTGCCCCGAGAGGATTGAGGTTGTATAAATACCCTGAATCATAATCCCCTTGAGGGAATCCACAAGCCTTGACAGCCTTTGAAGTAAATTTGTCTTCTTACTGTGCTCACTGTATTTTGTATGAGTATAAGACTTTTGTTGCAAGGAACGATCACCTAAACCCTGCCAGTCATTTTTATGATCTCAAAGAAGACATGCTACTTTAGTTTGTCTAATTCTGTATCGAAATCCAACTAAAACTTCCTAATATTAAAAAGGCATCATTAGGGCAAAAAATGGCAATAACCCATAGCCGTCATGTCTTAAAACCACTGGTGGTCTCTTTAAGCCTTTCCATTATCAGGAGCAATCTGTCAGCCTGCTGCATAGTGTTGGCAGCCATTGCCTCCACCTCCTCAGATATAGATGCCGTGGCGTTGATATTTTTTGCCACCTCTTCTGTAGTCGCCGACTGTTCAACCACTGCAGCGGCAATACGGGTCATCTGTTCCTTTGAGTCCTCTATGCTTCTTACTATCTCATTTAAGGCATTGCCTACCTTGTCAATCAGTCCAGTAGCCGATCCCACCTCAGAAGACGCCGTTTCCATCGACGACTTTGTCCTCTGCACCTCTTCCTGAATAGAGCCTATCTTTGAGGATATCTCAGTAGTTGCATGTATAGTCTTTTCAGCCAATTTCCTTACCTCATCAGCTACCACAGCAAAGCCCCTGCCTTGCTCTCCTGCGCGGGCAGCCTCAATGGCGGCATTAAGGGCAAGGAGGTTTGTCTGATCTGCGATGTCTTTGATTACCGTTACTATGTCGCTTATCTCAGTAGACCTTCTCTCGAGGCTGTGGACAATTCTTGCAAGTTCTATCGTTGATTCATTGACCTTTGTTATAGTTGAAATGGCCTGCTGTGCAATGGATAGACCATTGCCTGCTGTATCGACAGAATTGCTTGCCCTACTGGATGCATCCTCGGCATTTGCAGCTATCTCGTTGATCGTCTTTGACATCTCTGCAGAGCTATCAGATATGGCATTGGCCTGTTGAGTCTGTACCCTTACCTGCCCAGCGGTATTAGAGGCATTTTGTTTAAGCACCTCCACCATTTTAGTGGCACTATCAGCGGCCTCAAGGATATTCTTAATAATCGCTCTAAGGGAGCTGATCATATTGTTGAAACCTTCTGAAAGTTTGCCCATCTCGTCTCTACTACTTACCGTTGATGTTATAGTCAGATCCCCCTCTGATACCTTATTGATAGAATCAAGTATCATCTTTGCTGGTTTTGAGACATTCTTGTATAATGCCGCAATTACGGTAACCGTTACTATAATGTTCATCAGCCACATGCTCGCTATCAGTAACCATTTGACCTTAAAACTGTCCCTGTTTAATTCATCTACCAAGACATCCACTGCAATACCCCATTTCCACTGCTTAAATAACGAAAAGACTACTATCCTTTTCTCAACCCTGTTGCCCTCATCGATCCAGCTGTAGTAGAATTTGCCCTCTCCCTTTGAGATAATGTCTCTTAATGACTCTTTATCTACGATTACACCTCCATCGGGGGTCTTTGTCTCATGGATGTTTTTGGCCTCTAGGGTATTATGCACAAGGACCCTACCGAAGGTCTTGTCACCTCCGTCAACTATAAATACCTTCCCAGATTCTCCAATCCTCATATCCTTTATTGACCTTATCACCTCTTTCATCTCATTGGTAAAGTCTATGCCAGTAAAAAGTATCCCTATGACCTTACCGTCTTTCTTTATTGGCACATACTTTGTCATATAGTCCCTTCCAAACAAGACAGCCTTGCCTATGTAGTCTTGTCCACTTATCATGTTCTTATAACCAGGGTGTTCCTTACCGAGCATAGTGCCTATTGCCCTTGTCTTATTGTCTTCTTTTTTCAAGGATGTGGTTATCCTTACAAAGTCATCACCCTTTCGAGCGAATATAGTTGCCACAGCCCCAGTCTCTCTGGTGAGTCTATCAACCAGATCAAAGTTGAGGTTGATGGCCTTGCCATTTAGCCTTAACTCAGGCGTATCCAGATCGCCGATCCTTACTGCTTTGGTCTCATCGAGGTCAAAGGTACCAGTAGTGTGTTCAATAAGCCTGTCAGTGATCCTGTTTATATTATGGGTCATTGTTAGATGGATCGCCTGAAGCATACTCTTGACCATGTTGGCATTGGCAAGGAGTATATTTTCGTTGGATGAACTCATCTCCCTTTCAGTTTTCAGGGCAATAAAAATACCTATAGACATTGAAACCAACCATGCTAAAAAGGTGACCACGAAGATCTTAAACAGTATGGTGTCTTTGTATCTTAGATACCATTGCATATTTCCTCTCCTCCCCCTTGTTTTTGGTTCGGTAATATAACATAAAAATAGACCTCTTGATACCAAATCCCGATATAGAAAATAGCGGTAACCTCTATAAAAGGGATAAGAGGCAAATTTTCATCGATAAGATTTTTTTCATCTGCTAAATCACCTTTAAAAGATTACCCTGAGGATAGAAACCGCATCCTCTTACCCGAACCTGTCTCTTTAGAATGCACTTCACCCTCTCTTTAGACATCCGAGCCTTGCATTCCCTGTAAAATTCCTTTTGCCAAAAGGCTGGCGCTTTCAAAAATTGCCCATCCTCCGCAACCAATCCCCAACACTGTCAGAATCGGAACCCCTGTCAATGCCAATCAGCTTCATTAAGCCTTCTTCCTATTTTAATTCCCTTATCTCCTCAAGGCTTCTGCCTCCATCTTTCAGCATTAAAACCAGAGAATTAACAAATACCGAGTGCGCAACTCCAAGATTGCTCTTAGGAGCTGGCAAAGATCTGTCCCTTAACTCCCTTAATCCTATCCCATGGTTGAATTTCCCTATTAAGGTATCAACCGGTAATTGTAAAGTCTTTAAACCCCTCTTCTTTTTCTTCCCATTGCAGTTCAATTTCAGTTACCCTTGACATTGGAGGTCCTTGGTTGCAATGTTCTAAAGCCTTATCTATCTGTTCCCGTGCCCCCTCAAAGACTGCCTCCACATTGCCATCTCTTAGATTCCTCACCCAGCCGGTAATGCCCAGTTTTACTGCTACATCCTGGGTGAACAAACGATAGCAAACCCCCTGAACCCTTCCCTTAATAATCAAATGAGCCCTTGCCATTTTCAAGCCTCCTTAAACTATCTTGCCATGCTTAATACTTGTCCTACAGCAGGAATAAAGTCCTTTTTCCTTGACATTATTGTTGGCAGTATGCAGGTATTGTTTTGTATCTTTACATTGAAAGCCTTTTCTACTATCCATGTCTCTCCTTGAAGGAGTATCCTCTCTTGCCTTGAGCTTATTGGATTTGTAATCAACAGCGCTGTCAGGTCATAGGCACCATTGACCCTTATCCTTTCCAACTCCTCAAGCAGCTCCATTTCCCTAAGGTTAATCTCCTCGCAGTCGAGCACCATCATCTGGCTGATGCCGAGCCTCTTGCCCCCTATGAGAAACTCCTTAAAGTCGGCAGATATTAATTCTGCAGAGGTCTTGCCCTTTGTGTTTATGCTTTCGCCTAAAAGTTCCTTGCCATATTCCATGATAGATATGCCTGCTATCTCTGCAAGCCTATCAGCAGCAAGCCTGTCTCTGTCGGTAGTGGTAGTTAGCGTGAGTATAAGGGTATCTGATAGTATGCCTGACAGAAGCATACCTGCAATCTCTGGGGGGATCCTAACCTGATGGAGGAACATGATGTTTGCAACTACTGTGCATGTGCTCCCTACAGGGTCATTATATACATAGATTGGAGCGACTGTTGATATATCACCTACCCTGTGATGATCTATTATCTCCAATATCTCAGCCTCATCAATCCCTTCAACGGCTTGAGATATCTCATTGTGGTCCACAAGGATCACCTTTTTGCGGATTGGATTTAGGAGGTCTGTGCGGGTGATAAAACCAATGAGATTGTTGTCGCTGTCAACAACTATCTCTGAGCGGTATTCAGATTCCAGTATCCTTTTTCTTAGGGCTGATATAGGTGTGTAGAGGCCTACTGTAGGTATCTTTTTGCACATTATAGAGCTTACAGGAGCTGACATGGTCATCAGGTGCATAGTGGCAAAGGTATTGTATGGGGACACCAATACCAATGTGCCCTTGTCTTTAGCAAGATTTATAACATCCACGCTTGGTTCAAGCCCGTTTGTGGTTATGATTGTGGAGCACCCTGCGTGAATAAGCTCAATCTGGAGGTCGTGTTGGTCACCGGTGATGATTATATCCCCTCTTTGTATCTTATTGAGCAGTGTGCCCTTTTGCATAGTGGCTATAAATACCCTCCCCGATAGAGGATTTATAGAGGAATTGCTGCAGAGCACCCTGCATTCAAGGGTCTTTGTCAGAAGGTTTATATCAATTGGTGATTGGGATAGATCAAAGAAGTTCACACTGTCCATATAGTGCTGTGCAATATCTCTAAGGCCGACTATTCCAACAACCTTGCCATTGTCATCTACTACCGGAACCGCCCTGACATTTTCCCGTTTCATCATCTCCGCCAGCGCCTGTATGGAGTCCTTTGCTCCTATAGATATGGGTCTTTTTAGTTCCATGTCATTGACGGTGGAGGACAGAGACTCTAATTCATCTGGGAAGTTGATGCCAAATTTTTTAAGAATGAAGGTTGACTCTTCATTCATTTTACCAGCCCGCATTGGCACATAGAGATGGCCCTTATCAGTCATATTCTTGAAATGGGCATAGCCAATTGCTGAGCATATTGAATCTGTGTCAGGATTCCTATGACCGATTACATAAACAATCTTTTGTTTCTCTCTTTTCATCTAACTTTCCTCCTGATTAGGATTACCAACCGCCTCCCCCCCCTCCTCCGCCGCCTCCTCCAGAGGAACCTCCTCCTCCAGAGGAATCGCTGGATGACGCAAGGGATGCTGAGAGGGCATCGCCTATTGAATTTGCTATATCTCCGATGGAACTGTCAGACCTTATGTCCCCTGAATACCAGGAGGCATGGGATCTGGCAGTCTCTTCAGTAACCGATTTATTAATTATATCTGCGAATCTTTCAACCCATTGGTTTTCCATATTAAGGGCTACTGCAAAGGGCAGATATTTCTCAAAGATCTCAATAGTTCTGTTTGGCTGGTACTGCATATTTAAACGGTGCTTCTCGGTAGTCCCCAAGAACAGTTTGAAGCCTTCTATCTGATCAAGTAGCTTCCTGCCCATTAGGGTTGGCGCCTTCAGCAAGTGGTAAAATGTGTAGTTGACCACACCTAAGGCTACAAGGAGCAATACAAATATTGTAGATGCGGTTTTTGCTAAGAGAAATAGGGCAAATATCTCTGCCCCGATAAAGGGAACTGCAAAGAGGCTGATCAATATAGCCGAAAAGAGGTTGGTGATCCTGCCTGGCTTTTCTCTTATAAATCTTCGCCAAGCGGTTAATATTTTAATAATAAGGGCTGATACACCTATGCTCCATACAGTAAGCCATGTGCTAATGAACATTGCAAAGGGTGGGTTATTGCCGAAAAATGTGCCACCGATAGCAGCAATTACTGAGATAGCTGTGCCTACTATAAAATATCCCTTGTTGCTAAAAAAATATGTACTTTCGTAGGCGCTGGCAAGTCTTTTTTTGAGAGTATCGGAGGCTTCTTTAATGGTGGCCCTGTTTGAACTATCAAGGGTGATGGAGTCTCCTTTTTCGAAGAGCTTCTCTAACAGGGACCTTTCATCCTGTTTTAAAGAGGCATTATCCCCCTTTAGTTTGACCAGTGTATATTTACCAGCCGATTGTTCCTGTATTTTTATGTGCCCCTTTACTGCAAGATTTATTATGGCTGTTGCAAAGACCTTGTTGTCATAATCCATGTGAGAGATATACCTTATGGATGCAGGTGAATAACGTGGTGGTGGCTCATAGATCGGAAATATTACCCCTTTCTCCGGGTCCTTCCCTACTTTTGACCATACCAATAGGTAGTAAAGAATGACTATAACCAATCCTATTAGCGCAATTAAGACTCCGCGATTATCTCTAACAAGATAATGGAATTCCTGTTCCTTAGTTGGTTCAGCGACAAATCCCTTTGCCCAACCTACAACTATGGTGAGCCCTTCTCCTGGGTTAAGGATTCCTGGACTCTCAAAAATAGGCTGACTGTTATATCCCTTTGATATTACAAAGTCGCTGCCCTTAGCGCCTTTGGGTCCTGTAAAGGCTTGAAGTATCTTGATCTGTCTTTCGGCACCTGTAGGCAGATTAACAATTGCCTTAGCATAATCTATAGGGAATGCCCATCTATTCCCGGTTACATTCCAGTAGATTTCATCGTGCTCAGGGAAGTGTCTTACCTCTCTATCGACACCATAAGTTATACTGTATGTATATATGCCTGGTTTTAAAAAAACATCCCTATGCCCTATGTATAACCTAATGCCCTCTTCAGTATCCTCTGTATGATAAGCCTCAGTCTTGCCATCTCTTAATACATCATAGATTTGGAAATGTATAATCTTCGTGCTTCCAAGGAAATTACTGTGCCTGGTGATGAAATCCCTGTATATGCCCCTTTTTATCTCCTTTCCCTCAGCCCTTACGGTGATTGTCTCTTTGATGGTTATAAAACCCTTTTGGTCTATAGTAATATCACTGACAAGGCTAAGTATCCTCTCCTCTGCGTGAGAGTTTACTGGTAAAGTTAGCAGGGATAGAAAGATTAAGAGGGCATAAAAGGGGGTTGTCCGAATCATTAAAATTCTATCTTAGGTGCTTGTCTTTCAGACTGATCCTGAAGTTCAAAGAAATCATAGGACTTAAAACCAAACAAACTGGCAATAATAGAGAAAGGGAAGGATTCAACCAAGGTATTAAAGTCCCTTACAGTGCCGTTGAAGTATCGCCTTGCCAGTTGAATCTGATCTTCAGTGTTAGAGAGGTTGGATTGCAGGTCAAGGAAGTTCTGATTTGCCTTCAGCTCTGGGTATGCCTCAGCAATGGCAAAGAGACTGCTAAGCATGGCTGATATGCCCCTTTCTGTCTCTGCCTTCTCTCGGACAGTGCCTGCGTTGATTGAGCGCGCCCTCATCTCTGCAATGCCTTCAAGCAGCTTTCTCTCATGCTGCATGTATCCCTTAACGGTATTCAGAAGATTGGGTATAAGATCGTGTCTCCTCTTTAACTGTACCTCAATGCCGCTCCAAGCCTCTCGAAGGAGATTGCGACGTTTAATAAAGGTGTTGTAAATGCCGATTACAACAATGGAAAGCACAAGAAGGAAGGTGGCAAAAACGAGTATGAATAACATCAGGGTGTCTCCTTATAAGGATTGTAATTTAAAAGGTGTCAAATAGTTAGGTTTTATTATAACACTATTTTAATCGAGGTTAAACTATCAGGATAAAACCTTAAATTGCCGATAGGAGTAAGAGGGTGTGCTGAAAAGGCCTTATTGCCACACCTTTTTACGAGACCTCTGGACCTTCACAGATAATGCCAAACTAATCACCTCTTGGTGACTGAATGACCTATGGCCCTTTTTATTTTAATAAACCCTGTGGCAGTATAAAGGCTTTCAGACATGCCCTCTTACTCCTTACAAGTTTCTATAGGCAATTTTGGGATAAAAAACAGCAATCGCAGGCACAGCAGGATTGGTCAAGGCTGAGAGATTCCTTTTTTGTCTTAAAGGCAGAGACTTATGGGTTTATCGCTCTGCAAAGGAGGCAGATCAATGTCCTTAAAAAGCCCTTTAGATAGGGCATAGAATTCTTGTATATTCCCTGTGCTTGAAACTTCTTAACAAAACAAAATTCTTATATGCAGACCTTGTTTCTTCCTGTGCTTTTGGCTAAATACAGTAAGGCATCAGCCTCTTTTATCATTTCCTCAAGGCAGTTTTTAATATCGCAGCAAATGCCCACTGAGGATGTAAAAGGAATATTATGCTCAAGATATTGTAGAGGGCTTTGCTCTATCTTCTTTCTAAGGTTTTCAGCAAAGTTGATTAGGTTGTCTCTATCGTCGTAGGAAGTTAGTACGCAAAATTCCTCACCGCCCATCCTTGCCACGATATCAGTCTTCCTTTTAAAAGAAGATAAGAGGTGGTTAGCAATAGCCTGTATAACCTTATCGCCTGCATCGTGACCATAGGTATCATTAATGCCCTTAAACTTATCTATATCAAGCATGAACACCGCAACAGGCACCTTGTTTCTGAGGGCTGTTGCATGTATAACAGTTCCTGCTTCGTACAGGTAGCGCCTATTGTATAGACCAGTTAAGGGGTCCTTGTTGGCGAAGTCTCTAAGGGTAGCGATCATATCGAGGGTCTCTATGTTCATGTTTACCCTGCATATAAATTCCTCGTTGCTGAAGGGTTTTTGTATGTAATCATTGGCGCCTGCCTTTAAGAACTTTGGTATTGTATCGGTGCCGCCATATCCTGAGGCTACAATTATTGCGAGCTGCTCCTTCTTGAACTTTTTCCTTAGTTCTATCAGGACCTCAAATCCGTCCATGTCTGGCATGTTGTAGTCCGTTATGATCATCTTGATATCAGGGTGTTGTTCAAGAATTTTAAGAGCCTCTTTCCCCCCTCTTGCAGTGATGACATCAAATAACTGGTTTTTCAGTATTGAAGTCATTGCCTCCCTATAAACCGATGAGTCGTCGATAACAAGTATTTTTGAATTGCAATTCTTAAAAACCCTGTTGACGACATAGGAGAGATAATCAAGTTCCTTTGTGCTTCTTTTCACTACATAATCAACTATTTTTTTTGACAGCATCTTATCTCTAACATCGGTGTCAAAGGAGGCTGTTAAGACGATCACAGGTATCTGTTTTGATATTACATAGTCTATAGCTTCACCATTGGGGGCATCAGGTAGATTATAATCGCATATAGCTATGGCATACTTAGAGGGGTCTGGATCTATTTTTTCCTTTGCCTCGGCAAAGCAAGAGGCGGTGTCGGCGTCAATGCCAACCTTCTTGTTCAGTACCTTCAGTACTATCCTTGAGACGGTTTTGTCATCATCTATAATTAAAATTCTGCCCATATGAGCTGTTTTTTAATCTTCAATCTTTTTAAAAAACCTTTTACTTGCGCCGCATACAGGACATTTCCAGTCCTCTGGGAGATCCTCAAACTGGGTGCCCGGAGGTATCTTACCCTTTTTATCACCCTTTGCTGGGTTATAGATGTACCCACAATTATTGCCTTGACATTGCCACATGATAACACCCTCCTTTTGAGAAATTAATAGAGTATCAATTATCATTTATTGGTCAGAATAAGTCAAGGTTAGATGAATGACTTTCAACTGCCAAGAGCTTATTTGACCTCAGACAATGTTAGGCATTTAGCAGAGTTAGGGCAAAAGCATTGGATGACAAAAATTAGTTGACTGTGGTTTGGCTATTATCAACCTATTTGAGAGACTCATTTCCGTAAAACCCGATCTAATTATCACCTTTAAGGTAGAAAATGCCCGATTGATCCAAGGCAAAACAGGCATTCCAACGGTGGTGGTTAATTATGCTGGCACACAGGGATTCGAGATTGAAGAGATACAATTGGCCTTTTCTTTCTTAGGGAAGATTCTGGATAAAGAAAAAAGGGCAGAGGAGTTAAAAAAATACATACAACAAATGGTTGATGACCTAAAGAGGCGAACGGAGGGGGTCCGTAGGCAAAGGGTCTATGTTGGCGCCATAAGCGCACAAAGGGTCCCCATGGGATAACAAGCACAGAGGTCTATTACCCACCTCTTTTATGGCTTAACACATACAATGTTGTCGATGAGATAGGCAAAAAAGGACATGTCTTTATTGACAGGGAAAAACTCTTATACTGGAACCCTGATTACATATTCATCGATACAGCTGGTCTAAGTCTTGTCAATGAAGACTACTTAAAGAACAAGGCCTTTTTTCATAAACTCAAGGCAGTAAATGAGGGGAGGCTCTATACGGTCTTCCCTTATAATTTTTATCGCACAAACCTTGAGATCTTATTTGCCAATGCATATTTTGTTGGCAAGACTATCTATCCCGAGAGATTTAAATACATTGAGCCTCAAAAGAAGGCCCAAGAGATATTTAAGGGGTTTCTTTCTGCAGATGTTTACGATATCCTAAGGAAGACATACAAGGGTTATGGCAAGATTCAGGTTACAGAGTCAGGCGTCACAGTTCATTGAATACCATCACACAAAAGGCCTAACAGTTAGCCTATCATCCGATGTGATTTGCCTTTACACATCCGTTATAATACAAACCAAAAAGACGAATTCTTCTGTTTTTATAAGTACTCTGGGGAAAGGAGGGCTGCTACCATGAAGAAACTCCCCATAGGCATAAGCAGTTTAAGCAAGATTATAGGTGGCGGATACATCTATGTAGACAAGACAAGATATGTCTATGAGCTTGTCAATAGTGGAGAATATTACTTCCTCTCTCGGCCGAGGAGGTTTGGGAAGTCCTTGTTTGTAGACACCCTGAAGGAGGCCTTTGAGGGAAATAGGGAGCTCTTTAAGGGATTGTATATCTACGACAAATGGGACTGGTCAATAGGGTATCCGGTAATACACATAAGCTTTGCTGAGGGGGTGATAAAGAGCCAAAGGAAACTTGAGGAAGAGATATTTGACCTGCTAAGGATAAATCAGCAGAGGCTTCAAGTGCAGTGTGAGGAGGGCAAGAGCATATCGTCCTGTTTTAGGGAGTTGATAATGGAGGTACGCAAGAGATATGGTCAACCAGTAGTGATCCTCATAGATGAGCATGACAAGCCTATATTGGATAATATCACTGATATAGAGATAGCAAGGGAGATGAGGGAGGAACTCAAGAATCTTTACTCAGTGATAAAGGGACAGGATGCAAACATAAAGTTTGCCTTTTTAACAGGTGTGAGCAAATTCAGCAAGACCTCTATATTCAGTGGATTAAACAATCTCAAGGACATCAGTCTGGATTCCCGTTATGCAACCCTCTGTGGATATACCCAGGGAGAGCTTGAGGGATACTTTGGGGAATACTTATTAAATGTAGACCTACAAGAGGTAAAGGACTGGTATAATGGCTATAACTTCTTGGGTGAGGATGTCTACAACCCCTTTGACATATTGCTCTTTTTAGACAATCCAGATAGGCAATTTAAGAACTACTGGTTTAGCACTGGGACACCTACCTTTTTGATAAGCCTCATAGAGAGTAAGGACTACTTTTTGCCAAGGCTAACGAACCTTGTGGTAGGAGAGCAACTATTAGACAGCTTTGACATAGACAATCTGGACATAGAGGTAATTCTCTTTCAGGCAGGGTATCTGACTATTGATAGGGTAGAAGACACACCCTTTGGTGCAATTAATTACAGGCTAAGGATGCCCAACAAGGAGGTCAGGCTATCTTTCAATGACTATATAATCCATAGACTTTTTGAAGATCAAGAGGTTGTAAACAAGAAGGTAGAACTCTACAATGTCCTTTTGAGGCAAGACCTTGAGGGATTCAAGAGGGCATTGATATCGCTATTTGCATCCATACCCTATACCCACTATGTGAAGAACAGGCTTCGGCATTCGGAGGGATTTTATGCTACTGTTGTTTATGTGTATCTACAGAGCTTGGGTGTATATATAGTTGGCGAGGATGTGACCAATCGGGGCAGGATCGATATTACAGTGAAATTCCCAAAGACCATCTACATCATGGAGATAAAGGTAACAGAGGAAGACCCGCTCAGGCAGATAAAGGAGAAGGGGTATTATGAGAAGTATCTGAGTGAGGGCAAGGATGTATATTTGGTAGGCATCAGCTTTGCCCCAGAGAAGAAGAATGTCAGGGATATTGTGTGGGAGAGGGCGAGGTAAGGAATAGGCGATCAATGGAGGACATTTAAATCTTAGACTCTGGTTATTGCCTCTGACAATATTATTCACTACCGTGACACAGGCAAGTACAACAGAGATACTGTACGGCCTTGAAGAAAGGGTTTGAAAGGAACAGGGCCGTAAGATTGTAGAGTGGTCAGATGCTATAGAGACAAAGTCAGAGGCTCTGGCTTTACAGAAGAGGCCTGAGCCCACAAAGGAGTTTATAAAAAAGCAGGTTTTTTATGGAGAGACAGGACTAATCCCTCAGGAGATGAATAGTATAATGACAGGGCTTGAAGGCATGATTGCCAAATTAGACCAAAAATTTAGTTTTATGACAATAGCGCTTACACTTATGATTCACAGTGGCAGCAGGGTTGAAAAAGAGACTTTTGAGGATATCATAAATCTGAGGTTAATATCTGCGAGCATGCCTAAGGGAATTTAAAGGTATTACAGGATAGGGCAAGACCTGTTGGGGTTTTTGCCGTTTTTTATTAGGAACTACTTTAACCCTTAAATAAGGGAGAGGCAAGCTTATTTGAAACAATGTATCGATATGCAAGGGTTTTGATGGCTTTTAGCTTAAAGACCTTTGACAATACCCACTCTTTAACAGGGAGGTCAACATGATAGGTATAGTTTTTTTGTGTGTCTTGCTTATGTCATCATTATCACAGGCAGAGGATGTCTCAAGGATCTATCAGCTTGATGAGATAACCCTCTCTGAGGCCGAGATTGGTGAGGAACATACAACGCCTAATGCTTCTGTGGTTATACCTGAGTTGCTTACGCAAGGTATTAGCTCTAACCTTGATGGGGCATTGTTAAGGCAAGTAGGCGTAGATGTGCAGAGGCTACAGGAGATTGGCAGCGCCTTGGATGATGATTCTATCAAAATTAGGGGCCTTGGCGCTCGCAGAATCATCCTCGCTGTTGATGGAAGGATCCTCAATACACCTGGCACCGCTGGTGGTTACTTTATTGACTGGCCCTCAGTGGCCCTTACAAACATTGAGAAGATCTATGTAATCAAGGGTGTAAGCGATCCCAAATACGGGAACACCTTGGGTGGGGTTATAAATCTTGTCCCAAGAAGGCCACAACAAAGGCCATACATTGAGGCTCAGGCTATGAAGGCAAGTTATGATACTGAAAAGATAAGCCTTTATCATTCCTGGAGGCCCAGTGGGTTTGAATACTCAATAGGGGTCAATTATGTCAATAGTGATGGATACTTAAGAAATGGTCTCTTTGAGGTCAAAAATCTAATTCTCTATACAGGATATAACCTACCATGGGAGGGTAAGATTAAAGCCAATATGAGTTATCAATGGCTCAAGAAGGGTTTTATTGTAAACAATAGACAATCAAAGGACTATGATAGCCCTAACTATGAAGCCCCCCAAGACAGTAGGTACCCGGCCTCTGATGGAGAGTTTATGTATGGTGGTTTGGGTGTCTATGCAGAGGATGGGAGTTGGTGGAAGAGGGAGCGCTACAACCTTGATCTTGGTTATGAACAGGTCCTCTTTGGTGGGTTATTGGATATAAGGGTCTGGAAGAATTATGCCGAGAGGGAGGCCCACAACACCCGTAGGGCCTTAAATCGTGTGTTTCACAAAAAGTGGTTTGATGACAAATCCTATGGGATAGATGGCTCTTACAAGATAGCCAAGGGCATACACGATGTAACCTTTGGTTTTGACTATAAGAGATTCAAAGATGATGGTGACAAAAACTATCCTGATGACTTTAGGGCTGCCTTTCAACAGGGTAACTATGTAAATTCAAAGATAGTAGGCCTATATCTTATGGACGACCTTCAGATAACCAAGGATATCACAATCACACCAGGGATAAGGTATTCTTCCTATGAGGGCAAGGCAGGCCCTAAAGGCAGAGAGGAAGGTATAAGAGACATCTCTATGGATGGCATAGCACCATCTCTTAAGTTGACCTACAAATACGGTAAAAACACCCTTATTTATTTAAGTACAGCCCGCGCTATAAGGATGCCTACACCACCTGAGCATTACTGGCATTATTCACCCGATGCTGGTGTTAATACTGCAGACCTGCCTTTTAGGAAAGAAGATGGATTGATGATTCAGGGGGGCTACAAGGCTGAGTTGCCCACAAAGACATCCTTTCAGATCAGTCCATACTATTACAGGATCAAAGACTTCATACACTTTGATCTCATAAACTTCGTCTCATACAACATTGATAGGGCAACGCTCTATGGACTGGAGCTTGAGGTCTCACAACAACTGGGCATGGGTCTTTCAGCCTTTGTCAATTATACCTTTGAAAAGACCAAGACAGAGGGTAATCCCTTTGTAGATCGCTTTGTTGTCCTAGAGGATAGGGGCTTTAATGAGATACCCGCAGTTCCAAGACACAAGCTAAATATCGGTACACAGTACAAGGGACTTAAGGGACAGAAGGTTACCCTTTATGGGAGATATGTCTCCTCTGAAAAGGTAATCTACAACAACAACACCCTTTACAATACAGACCTGCGGGTCAGGACAAGGAGGCCTTACTTCACTGCTGACTTAGAGGCAGCCTATCCACTTACAAAAGATATATATGTGCTTGGTTATGTCCACAATATCCTTGATAAGCACTATCAAGAGCGGTTTGGCTATCCTGCAGCTGGCAGAAACTGGGGAATAGGGCTTAGGGGTGTGTTTTAATTGACCTCTAAAAAGGTGCTGGTATTATACATCTTTGCCTTTGTCATAATATCGTGTAACCCATTGTCAAAGGCAAAGGATGGTATCGTTGTAGCCCTTGACTCAGAGCCCAAAAGGATAAACCCCCTATTTCTTACAGACCTCAACTCTCATATGGTCTCTGAGATGGTCTTTAAGGGACTTATAAGTATCAACAAAGAGGGCACCGCTGAGCCAGCGTTGGCCAGTTCTTGGGAGGTAACAGACAATGGGCTACAGATAGTCTTTCATCTTAAAAGAGACTTATTCTGGCATGATGGTGAGAGGTTCAAGGCAGAAGATGTGGCCTTTACCTATGAACTTTTGAATTCCCCAGAGGTCCCCTCACCAAGAAAGGGCGTCCTAGGGCCAGTCAAGGAGCTTAAGATCATTGACCCCTACACCATTTCAGTTACCTATCATAAACCTTACGCAGCGGCAGTTGAAAGTTGGTTCATTGGTATACTGCCATCACACATTGGTAAAGGGGTTATTGACCCTTCCTTTGATGACAACCCCATTGGCACAGGGGCCTTTAAGGTCGATAAGTGGCAGAGAGGTCAGTTTATTGCCCTCAAGGCCTTTGACAAGTTTTATCAGGGCAAGGCAAAGATTGATAGGGTCTTGCTTAGATTCATCTCCAATCATGCTACGAGATATCTTGAACTAAAGACAGCAAAGGTCGATGTGGCCGAGCTACCCTTTTACATTAAGACCGATGGGTTGTCTGATAAAAACAACAGATATTTAGACAATTCCTTCAGATACACCTGTCTTGGCTTCAATCTCAAAGGATATCCCTTTAAGGATGAGGGCTTTAGGAGGGCCATTGCTTATTCCATAAATAAAGAGGAACTAATAAATACTGTGCTAAAGGGCGGTAGGGTCTCTACAGGGGTCTATCCAGCAGGTACTTGGTATTACAACCCAGCAATTAAACCATACGGCTATGAACCCGAGAGGGCCAGGGAGCTCTTGAAGAAATTGGGGATTGAGTCCTTAAGTTTTTCTGTATTGGTAAGTAGTGAGAATAAAGAACTCCAGATAGTTGCCCAATTTTTAGAGCAGAACCTAAAGGCTATCGGTGTTTCTATGAAAATAACCCTGTTAGATTGGCAAAGCCTTAGAAACAGGATAATGGAAGAAGGTGGCTTTGAGGCTGTGTTATTGTCGAGGGCCTATCTGTGGGACCCAGACATATACGACCTATGGCATTCATCAAAGATTGGACAGGGTCAGTGGAACCTTTTTTCATTCAAGGATACAGAGGTAGACAGCTTGCTTGAAAGGGGTAGAGAGGCCTTAGATTTCAATGAGAGGCAAGCTGTCTATAGAGGTGTTCATCGACTCCTATATGAAAAACAGGCTTGCATCTTTCTATATGAGACGCCCCTTGTATTTTACGCAAACAGAGGTATCAAGGGGATAGAGGTCGACCCCCGTGGTATGCTCTATGGGGTTGAAAATTGGTATCGACAAGGTATGGTCACATCCAGCCTGTTGTAAGCCCAACAGGACACAAGTCTTTATAAGGGATGTATCCATTTTCTTTCAGAGCCTCCGAGCTCCCGCTCATGGAGAAAGAACCGTAAGATTCTGTTATAATCACTGTAAAAAATAAAGGGGAGCAACTTGAAGAAACATCTCAAAATACTCTTTGTAGCCTCTGAAGCGGTACCTTTTGCCAAAGAGGGTGGGCTTGGCGATGTAGTAGGGACATTGCCGAAGTTTTTAAAATCCCTTGGTCACGATGTCAGGATAGTTATGCCAAGATATTATAGGATTGATAAATTTAAATACAATCTTAAGCAACTGCCCTATCCCCTCGGAGTGCCAATGGGCATAATTGGGACTTTATGGTGTGGTGTTTATGAGGGTTACTTACCAAACTCGCAGGTGCCTGTCTATTTCATTGACTATGAACAGTATTTTGGCAGAGAGGGCATTTACACAGAAAATGGTAAGGGCTATATGGATAATGACAATAGGTTTGTCCTTCTATCAAGGGGCTCTCTTGAGCTTGCAAAGATGATTGGGTTTAAGCCGGATATAATTCATGTGCATGACTGGCAGACTGCTATTGTGCCTGTTTTTATCAATACCCTCTATAAAGATGATCCAATAGTAGGCAAGGCTGCTACGGTGCTTACAATTCACAATATGCAGCATCAGGGCAATTTTTATGAGGGGCTGATGGATGTGTTAGGTGTAGGGTGGGAGCATTTTAACTATCTGGAGCTTGAGGCTTACGGGAGCGTTAATCTGCTTAAGGGGGGCATTTATCATGCTACTGTTCTCAATGCGGTGAGCAAAACTTACAGCATGGAGATACAGACTCCAGAATATGGTTACAGGCTTGAGGGTGTCGTAAGGGAGAGGGCTAAGGACCTGTATGGAATATTAAACGGTGTGGATTATGAGGAGTGGAACCCAGAGACAGATAAATACATTGCTGCAAATTATTCGGAGGCTGACCCTTCAGGAAAGCATACATGCAAGGCAGATCTGCAAAGGGTATCAGGGCTTCCTGTTAGAGATGATGTGCCATTAATAGGCATTGTCTCAAGGCTGGTTTATCAAAAGGGTATAGATGTATTGGCTGCAGCAATCTATCGTCTTTTGGATTTTGATATCCAGATGGTAATGCTTGGAAGCGGAGAGGTTTGGGCACATTTCTTTTTCGGTTCTATGGCCGCTACCAATCCTGATAAATTTTCCTGTGTGATTGGTTATGATAATGCCTTAGCTCATAAGATTGAAGCAGGAGCTGATTTTTTCCTCATGCCTTCAAGGTTTGAGCCCTGTGGCTTGAACCAGATGTTTAGCTTAAGATATGGCACCCTTCCAATTGTAAGGGCAACGGGAGGGCTTAATGATACGGTTGATAACTTCGATGAAAGGACAAATACAGGAACAGGATTTAAATTTTACGACCTTACGCCAGATGCTATTATTAACACAGTTGGTTGGGCTATTTACACCTTCTACAATAAAAAGAATGCCATGAATACCTTGATTGCCAATGCTATGGCAAAGAGGTTCACCTGGGATGAATCTGCGAGACATTATGAGGATTTGTATTACATCGCCTTGAAGAAGAAAAGGGGAAAGATGTTAAAAGGAGGCGCTTAGATGTTTATAAAGAGAGAGATTGGATATCTTTGCAGGGGTGAGCATGGAGATCCTCATAAGGTTATGGGACTGCACATTGTAAATGAATCTGCCATAGTCAGGGCTTTTTTGCCTGAGGCTCAGCAGGCATGGGTTGTTAAAGAAATGCCTGAGGGCGATGTGATTATGGAGATGGCAAGGGTTTATGAGATTGGTTTCTTTATTTTCAAGGATATTTCAAAGGAGTGGTTTTCTTACAGAATAAGGGTCTTAACCCACTGGGGTGAAGAGCAGGAATTTTACGATCCCTATGCGTACACCCCAGCATTGCTCACTGATTTCGATCATTACCTTATAGGTGAAGGCACCCATCTAAGACTCTATGAAAAGCTTGGCGCTCATCCCTGGGAGAGTCATGGTATAAAGGGCGTTCACTTTGCTGTGTGGGCGCCTAATGCCACGAGGGTAAGCGTAATTGGCGACTTCAATCGTTGGGACGGTAGGCGGCACCCTATGAAAAAGAATCAGGGTTCTGGGGTTTGGGAGTTGTTTATTCCAGGTCTTCAAGAGGGCACACTCTATAAGTTTGAGATCAAAACCAATTTCAGTTCTTATCTTGAACAAAAGGCTGATCCCTTTGCCTTTAGAAGCGAATTGAGACCTAAGACTGCATCCATAGTTTATGAGATCAAGGATAAGTATAACTGGAACGATGCACAGTGGATAAAAAAGAGAGAAAAAACCAACTGGTTTGAAATGCCTATTGCTATATATGAGATGCACTTGGGTTCTTGGATAAGAAAGTCGGAAGGTGAAAACGATGTATATAACTATCGAGAGATAGCAGACCGTCTAATACCCTATTTAAAAGAATTGGGTTATACCCATGTTGAGCTGCTCCCTGTGGCTGAACATCCCTTAGATGCCTCCTGGGGCTATCAGGTTACCGGTTATTTTGCCCCAACCAGCAGGTTTGGCGCTCCTGAGGATTTCATGTATTTTGTTGACCAATGTCATACTAATGATATTGGGGTGATTGTTGACTGGGTGCCTGCCCATTTTCCAAAGGATGGTCATGGGCTTAGGTTTTTTGACGGCACGGCGCTTTATGAGCATGAGGACCCAAGAAAGGGTGAGCATACCGATTGGGGCACAATGATATTTAATTTTGGGAGAAATGAGGTGCGCAATTTCCTCATTGCCAATGCGCTGTTTTGGCTTCACTATTATCATATTGACGGGCTTAGGGTCGATGCAGTTGCCTCAATGCTCTATTTAGATTATTCAAAAAAAGAGGGGCAATGGATACCAAACAAGTATGGAGGCAATGAGCATCTTGAGGCAATAGATTTTATTAAGCAATTTAACGAATCTGTGCATAGGGAATTTCCTGGGACGCTTACTGTTGCAGAGGAGTCTACATCCTGGCCTAGTGTTTCTAAACCTACCTATCTTGGTGGACTTGGATTTAGTATGAAGTGGAACATGGGGTGGATGCATGATACCCTTGAGTATTTTGTCAAGGACCCTATCTTTAGAAAGTATCACACCTACGACCTTACCTTCAGTCTTATTTATGCCTTCACCGAGAACTTCATACTTTCTTTTTCTCACGATGAGGTTGTATATGGCAAGAGATCTCTGCTCAACAAGATGCCAGGAGATCTATGGCAGAAATTTGCGAATCTGAGATTGCTCTATGGCTTCATGTACTCCCATCCAGGTAAAAAGCTTCTTTTTATGGGAGGCGAGTACGGGCAG
Source organism: uncultured bacterium (assembly GCA_937949555.1). Lineage (GTDB taxonomy): Bacteria > Nitrospirota > Thermodesulfovibrionia > Thermodesulfovibrionales > Dissulfurispiraceae > DUZI01. The sequence goes on from CALEDV010000044.1 coordinate 27,773, forward strand.
TGGGATGAGTGGTGCTTTTATAGGAGTCTTGACTGGAATCTATTGGAATTTGAACATCACCAAAAAATGCTCAAATATGTGACTGACTTAAATATGCTATATAGGGCAGAGCCTTCGATGTACGAGGTGGATTTTCACCACTCTGGATTTGAGTGGGTCGATTTTCACGATCATGATAAGAGCATAATTGCATACATAAGAAAGGCTAAGGACCCCTCTGATTTTCTGCTATTTGTATTTAATCTAACCCCTGTGCCAAGGGCAGATTATTATATAGGTGTACCCCGTGGGGGTTATTACAGGGAAATACTAAACAGCGACTCAGAGATTTACTATGGGAGCAATATGGGCAACGCAGGAGGCATTATGGCTGAAGAAATACCAAGCCACGGCAGGCCCTATTCATTGAAGGCACTATTGCCACCCTTAGGGATGCTTGTATTTAAACCTTCATAGTTTGACATCTCTGGAGGCATGAAATTAATATTTTTACTGGAGCAACACTAATTTAAACAAAGGAGTCTGCAATGATCTTTGAGAGATTTACCGAGAGGGGAAGAAGAGTTATAGTCTATGCAAGAGAGGAGGCAGAACGGAGAAATAATGACTACCTTGGTACTGAACATATACTCCTCGCCCTTCTTAGAGAAGATGACAATATACCCTCTATCATCCTCAGAAAGATGGGATTAAACATTAATGATATTAAAAATGAGGTCAATAGAAGCCTGTCGCAGGGTGGTGATGTTTTGACCTTTGGACAGATCCCCTTTACCCCTAAGGCAAGAAAGGTATTGGAGCTTGCAATAGAGGAGGCAAGATTACTTGGTCACAGTCATGTGGGGAGTGAACACCTGCTGCTAGGATTACTCAGAGAGGATGAAGGGGTAGGGGGAAGAATACTGAGGAGTTTTGGCGCCCATCTGCTTGGAGCAAGACAGTTGACAATCAATTTAGCAGTCAAACCGCAGTATGGTGCACATGCTCCAAAGGAAAGGAAAAGATCAAACACCCCTGTGCTTGATGAATTTGGAAGGGATCTTACCTTATACGCTATTGAGGGAAAGTTAGATCCAGTTATTGGGAGGGAAGAGGAGATACAGAGGATATTACAGGTGCTTGGCAGGAGAATTAAGAACAATCCTGCGATAGTAGGCGAACCAGGGGTAGGCAAGACAGCTATCGTTGAGGGTTTGGCACAACAGATAGTCCTTGGCGAAGTTCCGGACAACCTATTAGGCAAACGGGTAATTTCCCTTGACCTGGGACAGATGATTGCTGGCACTAAGTATAGGGGGCAATTTGAGGAAAGGCTGAAGGCAATAATGAAAGAGATTATTAGTTCTGAAAATATAATTCTTTTTATAGATGAATTCCACACTATAATTGGTGCAGGTGCTGCTGAGGGTTCTGTGGATGCCTCAAATATGCTCAAACCAGCCCTGTCAAGGGGAGAGATTCAGTGTATAGGTGCTACCACTCCTACTGAATACAGAAAGTATGTGGAGAAGGACGGCGCCCTTGAGAGGAGATTTCAGCCTATATTTATTGAACCACCGACGCTTGAGGTTACATCCAACATACTCCATGGGATTAAGGGTAGATATGAGAGCTATCACAGGATAAAGATATCCGATGCGGCTATAGAGACGGCAGTGCAGTTATCGGACAGATACATAACTGACAGGCATTTGCCTGACAAGGCTATTGATGTAATAGATGAAACAGGCTCCAGAATAAAGCTCAAGAGGAACACTATGCCCCAGTCGCTGAGGGATATGGAAAACAATCTTGTGAAGATAGCAAAGGAAAAGAGCCTTTCCCTCAGGATGCAGGACACTGAAAAGGCTCAACTTTTAAAGAGTCAGGAGGATAAACTCAAAAGGGCCTATGACCTGCAATATAAAAAGTGGAAGGATCTGTACAACAACGACATACCCCTTGTAACAGAAGAAGACATAGCATATACGGTGTCTAGGATGACTGGCATCCCTCTTTACAAGATTGAAGAGACCGAGAACGCAAAACTTCTCAATATGGAGCAAATACTCCACAGTAGAGTAGTAGGTCAGGAAGAGGGAATAAGGAGTGTATGTAAGGCTATTAGACGCTCAAGGATAGGGCTCAAAACCAGAAACAGACCTGTGGGGTCATTCTTTTTCTTAGGTCCTACTGGAGTGGGCAAGACAGAACTCGCTAAGGCACTGGCAGAGTTTATGTTTAACGATGAAAATGCCCTCATCAAGATTGACATGTCTGAATATATGGAACGGTTCGCCGTCTCTAAGCTCACAGGGGCCCCTCCCGGGTATGTAGGTTATGAAGAAGGAGGACAGATAACAGAAAAGGTTAGGAAAAGACCTTACTCGGTGGTGCTTTTTGATGAGATTGAAAAGGCACATCCTGATGTTTTCAATATATTGCTTCAAATACTTGATGAGGGCGTTCTGACAGACAGTTTTGGTAGGAAGGTAGATTTTAAGAACACGATCATAATAATGACCTCAAACCTTGGTGCTCGAATTATTGAGAAGGCAATGCCTTTAGGATTTACAAAATCTAATAATCAGGGCAATTATGAAAGGATGAAGGACAATGTCCTGAGTGAGCTTAAGAGGCATTTCAATCCTGAGTTTCTCAACAGGATAGATGAAACCATAGTATTCCATGCCCTTGATAGAGAACATTTGCTTTCTATTATAGACCTTTTGCTTGGAGAGACCAACAAGAAGCTTGCATCTTTAGGGATAACTATTGAACTTACCCTAGAGGCCAAGGAATGGCTTCTTGGGAAGTATTATCAGCCTACTTATGGCGCAAGACCAATGAGAAGGGCTATAAGAAAGGAGGTTGAGGATCCACTCTCTGAGGAATTATTGCAGGGCAGATTCAAAAATGCAGGAACCATTAAGGTAATGTTGCAGGAGGAAAGGTTAGTTTTTGATGAAGCAGAGGTGTCTGTTTATGCTGGGGTTAATTAAACTTTAAGTAGGGAAGGGAGATGAAATACAAAGGCATAATCTTGGCATTTATATTTGCAGTGGGTTTGACAGTTGTTTACCTATTATCAGGGGGCGTTACAACATCGAAAAAGGGGATTGTTGCTGGAATGGATGCCCCATTCTTTGAGGCAAAGGATCTGGCAGGCAATGTCTGGAGTTTAAAGGACCTTAAGGGAAAGGTGGTTATACTTAATTTCTGGGCAACCTGGTGTGATACATGCAAGATGGAAAAGCCCTTTTTCAATAATCTATATGAGGCATTAAAGGACAGGGGAGATGTTGTATTTCTATCGGTTTTGTATAACGACGAGCCTGAAAAGGGCAAACAGTTTATGCTTAAGCATTCTTACAATTTCCCTGTGCTTTCGGACGAACAGAAGATATCCTCCCATTACGGGATTAGGGCAGTCCCTGAGACCTTTGTAATAGACAAAAGGGGTGTTATTGCTCAAAAGATAGTTGGTCCTATGAAATGGGATTCTGAAGAGGTAAAAGAGGCGATACTAAGGCTTCTTAAGACATAGAGTATCTTAGATTGCAAGCATGGGCACTCCGACTAAGCCAGAGAGGGGTACATTATTTTGCGGACTTTTATATGCCGAAGAAGGGGACTTCTGGAATGCCCTCTTGCTTTTGCAGTCTGCCTATGGAGAGTTTCTTTTCTATAGTCCTCCACTGCCTTGGGAATTTAGCACCTACTATCAAAAGGAGATGGGCGGCAATCTCAAGAGGCGGTATCTTTTTTTCCAGGACCCTATAGAGCTTGATAGGCTCGCAGATATTAAGTTGTCAACTAACGAAATGGAAAAAAAACTTTCTGAGGGAGACAAACGTAGGGTGAATATCGACCCTGGCTATCTAACTGAGGCTAAGGTAGTGCTTGCCTCTACCAAGGATTACTCACATAGGATCTATCTCGGAAAGGGGATATTTGCAGAGGTAACTCTTATTTATAGGAATGGACAATTTCAACCCCACATCAACACCTATCGGGATTACTGTACAAAGAGCCATCAATTTTATTTCCACTTAGCAAGAGGTCTCATAAGAGGTCATAATCATACAACAGGACAATATACTAACAGTCCCTAAGATGTTTAATGTCTTGGCGGCAGACCTTCTCTGTGCCCTATTATAAAGCTACTAATATCCTCTACCTTGTTTGAGCATAACCTTAATTTAGACCCTAAATAGGGAGGGTTAGTTTTTCTCTTGATTGTTGAAGTTTATCGAAGGAAAGATATTTATTTTCCTATTATGTAGCAATAGAAGATAACTCTGCGTCACTAAAGGTTGTGTTTCCTTCAATGAGAATCTTTTTAACAAATATATTCATTCAAGGTAAGAGAGTTGACTGCTTGCAGAGTAACTGTAACAAGGTAACGGGGCGAGGGAAATTAAGAAGATGATGACAATTAAAGACCTCACCACAGAGTATAAAAGTAAATTGTGCAATCGCCGCAGAGGGCAAATCTGTTCTGTAACATAAAATTAACATGCCTTTAAATATGAGGTAACCTCAAAAAAGTAAAATTATAACTGTTTGTTCTGAACATGTTCAAAGGGATCATCATTCCAGTCATTAGGGCATCTTTTAGATGTCTATTACCCTAAAATCAGGAGGTTGTGAATGTTTACTAAGAGACCATTTCTATTGAGGATGATGCTTGCAGTCTGTTTGGTGCTGGTATTGTCGACCGCTGTCTTGGCCGGGCAAAAGTATATCTTTATAGCTATTGGCGACGGGATGGGGATTGAGCAGATCGGTCTACTTGATTCTTACAACAATTATGTCTTTGATGCAAAGACAAATATGACTATGATGATGAAAGAGGCCTCTATGGCAGTGGTTAGGACAGGGGCATCAGACTCGCCCGTTACAGACTCAGCCGCAGCAGCCACTGCTATTGCTACAGGACAGAAGACCAATCGTGGTATGGTAAGCATAAAGCCAGAGGGCTCAAACCTTACAACCATCTTTGAGACTGCAAAAAAGAAGGGCTATATGACTGCGCTTATAACCACTGATACAGTGGTAGGAGGGACACCAGCTCCCTTTGCAGCAAAGACAAAAAACAGAAGGGACTATGACAGCATAGCTGAACAGTATATTGCCTTGGGTGTGGATTACATCATAGGCGGTGGAAGGATGTATTTTGTCCCTGAAAAGGAAGACAAGGGCCAAAAGATACCTGGCAGAAAGGATGGCAAAGACCTCCTGAAGGAGGCAAAGGATAAGGGATACACAGTGGTTACTAAGCTTGACGAATTTGAAAAGCTCGAAAAGGCGCCAAAACTTATAGCATTGTTTGCAGACAAGGAGATCAACTATGCAAATGCTGACAGAGACCCTACCACTCAACCGTCCCTGCAGGAGATGACCGAGATCTTTATCAGACTTGCCTCAAAGGAGGACAAACCCTTTATAGCCATGATTGAGGGTGCAAGGATTGATCATGCCAATCACAACAATGACGCTGCAGCGAGCATTGAAGAGACCAGGGACTTTGATGCAGCCGTTGGTGTATTGTACGATTTTTACAACAAGAACAAGTCAAACACCACCTTGATAGTAACCTCAGACCATTCTAATGGAGGCATGTCTCTTACTTGTTATAAGGATAAGGATAAGACAATCTGCCCCACCTATGAGGATTTGCACAATTTAAAGAGGGTGCCCTTTTCCTTTGAAAAGGCCCTAAAGACCCTTGACTCAATCTACAAAGGCATAAAGAGCGGCAATCCAGGCATGTCAGAGGAGGAGGCGTACGGTAAGGCAGTGGAGCAGCTTTTAGAGGAGCACCTTGTGGGCTTGCACCTGAGCGCTGAAGACATAAAGGTATTGAGGACAAAGAAGGTTGATCTTGTAAATCAATACAATCCTCAGCCTTCGGTGCTTGGTAAGGCATACTTTCCGATGCTCTTCACCTCATGGGCGACTACCTATCACACAGCAGCGCCAACATTGGCAATCACCCTAGGAAAGGGCTCAGAAAATTTAAAGGGTTTTATTGACAACACCGATATTGCCAAAACCCTTTTTAGTCTTGTAGATTAATAACCCATAATTTTAAAGGAGGACTTATAATGAGAAAGATATTGAGCTTTGTATTAATTATTGCAGTGGCTGTTACAACATTTTATGTGTCCACTGCAAATGCAGACTGGAAAAAGCCCCTTACAGTAAAGGGCTCTGATACTATGGTAATCCTAAACCAGAGATGGGCTGAAAACTGGATGAAGGCAAATCCAAAAAAGAGGGTTCAGGTGACTGGAGGAGGCTCAGGCACAGGTATTGCTGCGCTCATTAACGGCACCACTGACATAGGCGCATCTTCAAGACCCCTAAAGGATTTAGAGATTAAGAAGATACAGAACAGATTCCAGAGCACAGTTACGGAGATCGCAAATTCAAAGGATGGAATAGGTGTATATGTGAATGATGCAAATGCTGTTAAGGAGCTCACCATGGACCAGGTAAAGGACATTTTTACCGGCAAGATAAACAACTGGAAAGAAGTAGGCGGAAAGGATGCAAAGATAATCAGGTATAGCCGTGAGAGTAACTCTGGCACCTATGTCTTTTTTAAGGAGAATGTGCTAAAGAAGATGGACTATGCCTCTGATTCCCAGAATATGCCTGGCACTGCTGCTGTTATTAATGCCGTCTCGAAGGACCCTAACGGGATTGGTTATGGTGGGGCAGCCTATGCCTCAGGAGTCAGGATGATCTTTGTTAAGAAGGATGCCAATACCCCTGGTTATCAGGCTACTGAGGAAAATGTGGCAAGCGGTAAATACCCTATCAGCAGAAATCTTTATTACTACACAGCCAAAAAGAATTATGATAATGATGAAAGGGTAAAGGAGTTTATCGCCTATGTCTGTTCACAGGCAGGGCAGGATACCGTTAAGGCTGTGGGTTATTTCCCAATAAAGACCTGTCAGATAACAGAAAGAAAATAATAAACAAAGCACTCTAAGGCAAGGGATGCAGGGGGAGATTGAATGCCCCTTGAATCCCTACTTTTATAAAGGAATATAAAGGAAAACAATGATAGGCCCTGGATTGGTGAAAAAGAGAAAACTCATTAACAAGATAATGGCATCAGCAATCACCCTGTTGTCCTTAACTGCGGTATTTATGGTTCTTATGATCTTTGTATTCCTATTCAAGGAATCCTCTCTCTTTATAACCTCGGACTTTGTCAAAGAGGAGATGAAAGAATTGGGAATAACCCTTTCTAATCTTTTAGGAGATGAATACCAGTCTGTGGCGTACCCTCCAAAGATTGGCCTTCAACCCCTTATTACCTCTACAATTAGGGTAACCTTTGTGGCAATACTTGTAGCCACCCCACTGAGTCTATTTGCCGCAATATACACGGCAATCTTTGCGCCTCGATGGATAAAGGAGCTTATAAAACCTGTTATTGAGTTGTTAGCAGGTATACCTACTGTAGTTTTGGGCTTTTTTGCTCTTATGGTGCTTGCTACATGGATACAGACTGTAACAGGTTCAACATACAGACTTAATGCCTTAGTAGGAGGAGTAGCCCTTTCTTTTACAGTAATTCCCATAATGTTTACCCTTATGGAAGATGCCATCTCAAGTGTGCCTGTTCCTATGAAAGAGGCGGCCCTTGCCTTAGGCGCAACCCCCTGGCAGACCGCCATAAAGGTGCTCGTGCCTGCTGCGAAATCAGGCATGGTTGCAGCCTTTTTACTTGGTGCCTCAAGGGCCTTTGGAGAGACTATGATTGCCCTAATGGCAACTGGAAACGCAGCGCTCAACACCTTTGATATTATGTTGCCTGCAAGGACATTGGCTGCAAATATAGGACAGGAAATGGCAGAGGTTGCCTTTGGCGACTTTCATTACGCCACACTCTTTTTGACAGGATTAATACTCTTCATTGTAACCTTCATATTTAATGCTATTGCTAATCTTTATGTGGGGCATCTTGTAAGCAAGAGCCTCGGAAAGGTTTAGAGGGGTATATTATATGGGAAATAAAATACTGAAGACCCTATTTAAGAGGCCTGTTGATTCTACAATGGTATTGCTGACCTTCATAGCTACCTTGATTATAGTAACCATATTGGTGGTAATCCTCACCACTATAACTATCTCGGGGGCACCCCATCTGTCTATTGACTTCATCATAAAGGCGCCTGAAGAGGGTATGTCTGAGGGTGGTATCTTTCCGGCAATCGTAGGCACTACACTGCTTGTAATAACCATGTCTATTCTTGGTTTGCCAATTGGACTTATAACAGCGGTATTTTTGCATGAGTATGCAGGAGAAAAATCAAGGCTTGCAAATATAGTCAGGTTTGCAGTCAATAACCTTGCAGGGGTGCCTGCAATAGTTTATGGCATCTTTGGACTGAGCTTCTTTGTCTTTTTTGTAGGGACACAGATAGATAATCTGTTTTACTCAGGTTCCTTAAAATGGGGTAAACCTGCTTTATTGTGGGCTTCCTGTACTATGGCGCTGCTAACATTGCCAGTGGTTATTGTGTCTGTGGAAGAGGCTCTGAGGACTGTCACCCAGGATGAAAGAGAGGCAGCCTATGCCTTAGGCGCTACCCATTGGGAAGTTGTTTATAAGGTTGTTATACCAAAGGCTCTATCAGGTATATTGACAGGAGGAATACTTGCTGTATCAAGGGGGGCAGGTGAGGTAGCTCCCGTATTATTTACAGGGGCAGCCTATTTTCTGCCCGAGTTGCCGCGGTCCTTCTCAGACCAGTTTATGGAAATGGGCTATCATATATTTGTTATGTCCACCCAATCCCATGATGTGGATGCAACTAAACCAATACAGTTTGCCACCACCCTTGTTCTGTTATTGCTAACCTTCTCACTGAACTTTGTGGCTGTGCTCATGCGTAGAAGAATAAGGATGGCAAGGAGATAGAATGAAAGAAAGCAACATTAAGATTGAAGTAAAAAACATGAATTTCTATTATGGTAAGGTAAATGCCCTGAAAAATCTCAACCTAACCTTTATGGATAAGTTTGTTACAGCCATTATAGGACCCTCAGGATGCGGCAAATCTACCTTCCTGAGAACTCTTAACAGGATGCACGAACTATATCCTGATCAAAGGGTAGAGGGCGATGCCTTTTTAGAAAATGATAATATCTTCCAAATGGACCCGATGGAGCTTAGAAGCAGGATTGGTATGGTTTTTCAGAGACCCAATCCCTTTAGTAAATCTATCTTTGAAAATGTAGCCTTTGGTCCGCGCATAAGGGGGGAGAATAATAACACAAAACTTGCAGAGATAGTGGAGGATTCAATCAGGAAGGCAGGGCTTTGGGATGAGGTGAAGGATAAGCTTAAGGAATCTGCCTATGCCCTTTCTGGGGGACAACAGCAGAGGTTGTGTATTGCAAGGGCGCTGGCAGTAAGACCAGATGTATTGCTCTTTGATGAGCCTACCTCTGCCCTTGATCCAATTGCCACGGCAAAGATTGAGGAGCTGATAGTTGATTTAAAAAAGATAGTTACCATTATAATAGTAACTCATAATATGCAGCAGGCTGCGAGGATATCTGACAACACAGTCTTTATGATGCTCGGAGAGATCATTGAAAGTGACACTACAGACAAGATATTCACCGCTCCTAAGGAAAAGCTAACAGAAGATTACATAACAGGGAGGTTCGGATAAAAATGTCTCTATTTGAAGAGGATTTAAAAAAATTAAAGGCGAAGATACTTGAGATGGGCGGTCTTGTAGAATCTGCAATCAAGGATTCTGTTAGGTCTCTTACGGACAGAGACAACGCCCTTGCTGAAAGTGTAATTAAGAAAGACCATATAATTAATGCCCTTGATGTAGAGATTGATGAGGAGGCAATCAAGCTAATTGCAAGGATGCAGCCTAAGGGCAGTGACCTAAGGTTTATAACTACTGCCATGAAGATAACCACTGACCTTGAACGTATGGGCGATATTTGTGTAAATATAGCCGAAAGGGCGCTTGAGATTAATAGAGAACCAATACTAAAGCCCTATATAGATATCCCAAGGATGCGTGAACTTGCGCAGGGGATGACCAGAGATGCCCTTGATGCCTTTATGAACAAAGACCAGAGGCTTGCTACAGATGTGATAATGCGTGATGACGAGGTTGATGACCTCAAATATGGGATAGTGGAAGAACTGCTGTCTTTAATGATGTTAGACCCCTCTAAGGTCTCAAGGGGTATGAAGATAACCTTTGTAGCCCAATACCTTGAAAGGTTCGCTGACCATGCTACAAATATAGCAGAGATGGCAATATACCTTGTAGTTGGTAAAATAATAAGGCATACGACCTATGCCTCTGATCAGGCTGATTCTGCGACTTAAAATCAAGCTTTAAGGTAATCCTTAAATTGCCGATAGGAGTAAGAGGGTGTGATGAAAAGGCTTTATTGCCACACCTTTTTGCAAGGCCTTTGGACCTTCCCAAATAATGCTATTTTAATCACCTCTTGGTGACTGAATGAGTTATGGCCCTTTTAGATAAACCC